>DYSA01000180.1 GCA_020726425.1 Fibrobacter succinogenes
CCTTCGGGGAAATACGGATTTTGCGATCATCGTACCGGTGGTGATACCACCGGCTGATATTTTTAACCCTTCGGGTAGAATCTGTTCAGAAACAATGTGTTGGATTGATTCCCGAAGGGAAAAACATATCAGCCGTGGGTGAAACCCACGGAAGTGCGAAAAATGATTAAGCTTCCCCGAAGGGGTAAAACAGGGTAGCCTTTGTATACTTGCACAATCTCAGGACGCTTGGAACGAGTGCAGAAAGAGAATACCGACCTGTGACTTACGGCTTTTCATTTTTAGCGCCGGCTCATCCGGGTTGGGCAAATTAAAAAGAGAGAAGGATTTCTCCTTCTCTCTTGTCGTAACGGTTTAAAAACTAGTTTATCCACGGCTCATGTGAGCTTTTCGCCAGTTGCGAATATTGGTGAGACCAACAATCGCCGAGGCGTTTCCACATTTTTCACCTTGGGTAAAGAAATACTCCGCATCGGCGATTCGTTCCCGTTCAAAGGCGATTGTTCCACCGAGAACCGCCAGTTCACCGAAATCGGGAAACTGAAGAAGTCCTTCGCGACAGGTTTCCAGTGCAACCAAGGAGTTCCCCGCGTTGTTCTGGATCGAAGCGATTTGATACATAATCCATCGTTTCGAAGGATCGAGATCAAACGCTTCGTTAAGGTAATAGACCACGTGGTCAATATCGCCTTTCTGTTCATACACATTGGCAATCAACGAGTAGACATAGACGAGATTTTTCCCGTTGTCTGGGTAATCCAACAACCAGCGAAGTGCCATCTCTTCATCACCGAGATCCCGATACATCTCTCCAAGAGCGATATAGGGATCGTCGAGTGTTGGAAATAGGCGAGCGATCGTTTCATAGACCGCAATCGCTTTTGATGTCGCTCCACACTGGCGAAGTGCCGTAGCGTGAAGCAACAGTGCTTTTTGGTTTGTCGGTTCCAGTTCAAGAGCGCGGCGAACCGATGCAATACATTTCCCCAGATCGTTCAGTGTATAGTAGCAGATTGCCAGATTGAGATGTGCCTTCGTAAATGAAGGCGCATTCTGTGCACAGGCTGCGTAATACACGATCGCTTGAGGAAGATTGTTCAGTTGAAACGCCGAGTTTGCCGCGTTGTAGTAGCAAAGTGCGGGGCTTTCGCCCTCTTTCACTGCTTTGCGATAGTAGGCGCCGGCAAGCTTGAACTTTCCCGCATTATATGCTTCGTTGGCCAGTTCCATGGAAGATTTTTCAGCTCCTGAAACTGTGCCAACCCATCCGATTAGAACGAGAAGAACTACCACGGCGGTTCTCTGTACATACCGGATGTTCATTGCGACACTATTCATACTGAATCTCAATTTAAAAGATTGAATACTCTTATTTAACATTGAACACGAACACTTTCCGCACGCGAACATTCACCGAAATTCCCTTGTTCTTACCCGGAGCGAATTTCCACGTTGCAATTCCCTTTTTCACTTCCGCCGAAAGAACCGGCGATGGTGAACGAAGTACCTGAATTGCAGATGTTTTACCTTCGTGGGTAATAATAAATTCAACTTCGACTTCGCCCTGAATACCCTGCTCGCGAAGAGCTTCGGGATAGTTCAACGGCGGGGTATACTGTGGCGAAGGATTTTCGTCGGTCTGTCCCTGTTCAAACACTTCTGCTTTCAGTTCCTGTTTTTCAAGCCCGACGCCATTGCCTTCACTTCCCGAAGCATCAAGAGCGAGATCAGGAGCAAAGCGCGAAGCTGCTGGTCCTGCCTGTTGTCCTTTACCTTCGTTAGAAGATTGAGCAATCGAGCGCATCCGCTGAGGTGGCGCTTTCTTTTCAGGAGCTGGTTTGCTTCGCATTACCGTAGATTGAACTTGCCGGGGTGTATCTTTCTTTTCCTCTTCCCCTAATCCAAAAGAGGAGTGGAGCATTGCAACTGCAATGAACAGAAAAAAGCTGGCAACAAATCCCAGTGCAAGGCGAAGAATCCATGATCCTGCATAGACAAGTTTATTCATGGCGATTAATCCTTACCTGCAGCAACAGAGATTTTCTGAACCCCCGCCAGCGTACACTGGTCGAGAACTTCAACGGTTCTTCCCACAAATCCATCGCGGTCAGAAATGATCACCACTGAAATATCAGGTTGCTTGATAACTTCCTGTTCAACGATCATACGAAGTCGTTCGATACTGACCTGACGACCGTACATGTGCACAGTTCCTTCGCGGGTAATCCCGATGAGAACTGCTTTTGCACCAGCCGCAGACGCAGAGGAAGCTTTGGGACGGGAAACGTTAATTCCCGTTTCAACATATAGATTTGCAGTTACCACAAAGAAAATCAAAAGAATCATGATTGTATCAACGAAGGGAGCCAAGTTGATTTCAGGATTCTGATGCTCTTCATGCATGCTGCGATAGTTACGACGCATACCAGCTCCTCCTTTGGAAGAGTTTGCTTCATCAATTTTGTTGAGAGCAAAACTAACCATCAGGTCGCGATCTTGACGCAGATGGTCGATAATTTTGTTTTTCGAATTATTAAGTTTGTCTAAGAAGAACAGTGCCGCTACAGCTACAGCCATCCCGGTCAGAGTTGCTTGCAATGCCATGGAGATACTATTGGCGAGAATGGTTGGATTACCAAATCCAAATTCGCCGATCACCTTGAACATTTCATTCATCCCTGAAATTGTACCCAGAAGACCAAGAAGTGGTGCAATCACTGCAATCGCAGAGATTGTTGAGAGTCCGCTGTTGAGTTGTGGAGAAACTTCAACAAGGAGTTCATCAAACAGACGTTCAATTTGAATATCTGTCGCTTCTGGTCGTTCAACATATTCGACAAAATGGTCAAAAGGCTGGTAGCCAGTTGCCGGTTTTTCCGAACGGGCAGAACTTTCCGAAGTAAGATGGCTGTGTGCCTTGCGCCATGCTCTTTTCAGTCGTGCAAAGTGAAACATCTTGCCCAAGGCAATATGCCACGTCACAACAGAGACAAGAAAGATCGGGATTACGACCCAACCACCTTGTTCAAACAGGCGTAGAAATATATTTAACACAGGCCTTATTCTCCCGGATATACCGCGTGAAGCAGATCAACTGCACATTTTTCCAAATCGGATACGAGACGATCTTTCGAAGCCCGCAGTAAATCGTGAATAAACAGTGCCGGAATTGCCACGGCAAGTCCCGTTTTCGCTGTAACAAGAGCTTCTGAGATACCGCCCGCGAGCGCTTTGGGGTCACCCGTTCCCGAGTTCGTCACCGCTGCGAAGAGCGTAATCATCCCGGATATTGTTCCCAGAAGACCGAGAAGCGGCGCTGCGCCGGCGATCACGGCTACGGTGTTCAAGTTGCGGTTCAAAAGTGGTGCTTCGAGGGAGAGGAGTTCGTACACCGCTCGTTCACCGACATCGCGACCAAGTGATTTGCGTTCGATCACGGCTTTCACCATCTGAGCATAGACACCTTTTTTACAACTTTCAGCATAGGTTTTTGCTCCGGCAAAATCGCCTTTTGCAATAAGTTCCATGCTCTGTTTGACCTGTTTTTTCATCAGTCCTTTTGCAGAACGGAACTGAATCACTTTTGAAAGAGTGAGGTAGAGAATCCAGAACGGGAGAAGGAGAATCGGAATCATGATTAACCCACCCTGTTCGAGTGAGTGATAGAGTTCCTGCCAAGCCGACACTTTTTTCCCCGAGATCAACTGGCGACTCTGGTCATTCTGAAGTACTTCCACAGGAACATTTCCGCTGATTGCACTGACTTGCATCCAACTGTTCATAGCCATTGCGATTTCTGTTGCCACTTCGGGAGCATCAACTTTTTCTACCGCGAACCGTTCTGAACCGAGACGGCCAGTCTGACGAAGGTAGTAAGAATTGCCCGAAGAGTCCATTCCGTATCCGAACATGTTACCAAAACGAGCGATGGTCAGATCTTTCGGACCGCTTGCTTCAGGAAGGACAACAGTTCCGGTCAATGAAACAGAGTCACCAACTGCGAACCATTTCTGACGATATTCAACAAACGAACGGAACGAAACACCAAGCGGTGTTCCCTGAGCAAGTCTATTTTTGATCGCTTCAATATTGCCACGACGCTCTTCGCGATCCAGAGGGAATACTTCGAGAAGACCATCAGACTCTTTCTGGTACATATCTTTGAGCTGATCGTTGAAATATTTCCACTCGTCTTGTTTGAGGAGAAGTGCTTTCTTTTCATCTTCGAGAAGCTGTTCCCGAGAGAGTTTTTCTTCTTTGATACGCGCCAGTTCGTTGTTCAGTTTTTCCTGAGTACTCCGAAGAGTTTCCAGTTCCTCTTTGTCCGCTTCGCGCTGTTCAACATACTGCTGTTTAGCAGAATATTGAGCGGTGATCAACCGTTGAAGGCTGTCGCGTGCTGTTTCGAGTTGCGACATTACCAAACGGCGTTCTTCTTCTTTTTTAACGATCGCCTGAGCTTCGAGATCGATCTTTGGTGCCGACATTGAAGTTACAGCAAAGAGAGCAATACTAAGTAGAGTCAGTTTTTTCATTTGGCTTCTCCCTTCGTGACAGCAGCCGATACAAGCGGAAGTGCAACGAATGAAGGAATTACTTTTCCTTCGCGAGTCCAAACAGCTTTGTGAATTGCTTTTGCAATTGTCGGATCAGTGATAGATTTCCATTGAGCTGCGCCATTGGCATCCCAACCGTCAAAGAGTGCACATTTTTCGCCTTTCAGATCCACAACAGCTTCGAAAAGTGTTCCGATTCTCAGACGATACGCCTGACCATGAATGTCTGCAACGGGAGAGTTCTCTTCAGAAACCTGAATCGAAGTAGTTGCATCTTCCATTTTGGAAAGAACTTGGATGAGGCGAGCACATCCTTCAACGTTATCTACCGCTTTGGTGTTAACGTCGTTGATCAAAAGTGAAAGTGCCGACTGAGTCGGTGTCATCACAAATGGGGGAAGTTTTCTAATCGATGCATTCAGTGAAGAGCAGATTGAAACAAGCTGAACGCGGAACTCTTCCTGAGAAAGTTCGATCTGTTTGCGCTGTGCAACAACTGAAGAAACTTGTGCGCCGAGTGCATTGTTTGACGAAGCCTGAACGGCAACTTCTTTTTTGATCCCATCGATCTGGGCAGCAGCAGCGGCCTGCTTTTTTGTTGTACGATCGCGATAATCGGCATAATCTTTTTTGTCTTTCGCGGTCTCTTGAATAACACGCTGACTTTCGACTTGAGTCTGAGCCAGATCTTTACGCATCTGAGCGATCTCTTCTTCGATTTGACGAAGTGAAAGATCCGCTGCAAACAGTGGAATCGATGCTGCAAGGAGCAGTACAATTCCGATTGGTTTACAAATTCGCACAAGTTTCATGTGGGTTGCTTCTCCATTCTGAAAAAA
>DYSA01000181.1 GCA_020726425.1 Fibrobacter succinogenes
GTATCAGCCAGACAATTAAACATATTGTATTGATGGAGTTCTCAAGATGGTATAACACGCCATTATTACAAAGAGAACTTTTGGAAATACTAGAGGATCCCGCTAAAACGGCAGAGCCCGATAGATGGCAACCAGCTTATATTAATGCTTGCAATCAATGGTTTATGAAAGAATTTGGGATTACACCTAAAGTAGATATTTCAAAAACGATACCAATAATAATTGGCAACTGTAAGGTAGTTGGCTAACGTCTCAAAGCGTAGTTCAATAGCCTCAATTTATTTGGATGCACACTAAATACATGGTAGAGCTAAGAATTACATTTGATATAACAGTACCCACTTGAATAGTTGTTCATGGATAAAAAAAAGGGAATCGCCTCACGACGATTCCCTTTTAGGTATTAAACTGAAAAACTGCTTACGCGATATTGGTGAAAATTTCCGCCACGTCGTCGTCTTCATCCAGTTTATCCATAAGTTTTTCGATATCTGCCATCTGATCTTCGGTGAATTCAACCGGATTTGTTGCAAAACGTTCCCGTTTAGATTTTGTTGGTTCAATGCCCAGGTCGTGCAGTTTTGCTGACATGGCGCCAAAATCGTTGTATTCCGCAAGAACCGTTACTTCACCTTCGTGCTCTTCCAGTTCGTCAAGACCGGCATCAATCAGTTCCATTTCAAGTTCTTCGAGATCCATTGCCGGTTTTGGGAAAATGAATACTGATTTCTTTTCAAACATGAAATCAAATGCGCCATTAGTCATTAACTGGCCACCACATTTGTTGAAAAATGATTTCAGGTTTGCCACGGTGCGGTTGTTGTTGTCTGTTGCACATTCACAGACAATCAGTACGCCATGAGGGCCTTTACCTTCAAATACGATTTCTGTGAAATCAACCGCATCTTTTCCAACGGCACGCTGAATTGCGCGGTCGATATTTTCTTTTGGCATATTCTCAGCTTTTGCATTGAGAATTGCTGTACGAAGACGTGCGTTCATTTCAGGATCAGGTCCGCCCTCTTTTGCAGCAACGGTGATTGCTTTTCCCAGTTTCGGGAAAATTCTCGACATTTTTCCCCACCGTTTCAGTTTCGCTCCCTTACGGAATTCAAAAGCTCTTCCCATGATCTCTCCTTATGATTTATTCAGATCTGAAATTTTCGAGGGTAAAATAAAAAATGGCGACTGCTGAACTACAAAAAACCTTCACGATGATTTTATATTGCGCTTAAAACTGAAATATTCCACAGAAAGAGAGTAAAAAAGATTCTATAATCGTATAGTATCAGCCGATTGTAGCGAGAAAACTGGTGTTGTTTGGAATGTATATTTACGGTGTTAACCATTAAAAAAAGGAATTATTCATGCAGTTGATCAAATCATTAACTCTTTTCTTTGTCTGTACTACTCTGATTTTAGCCGATAAAATGCCCGATTGGGTAGAAAGTAAGCCCGTCTCTTCCAGTTCATATATTGGTATTGGCGTGGCGGTAAAGGATCAGTTTAAATCAAAAGATGAGTGGATCAAAGCCGCTGAGTCGCGCGCTCTCGGAGGAATCAGTGAAGGGATTTCTGTGTCTATCGATGCGAGTTCAAAACTGACACAGACTGCGACCAATGATCAGATCAAAGATCTCTATCAGGAAAATATTCGCACATTTACCAAAGCAAATCTCGAAGGGTACCAGTTTGTCGAAAGCTGGGAGAATAAAAAAGAGTACTGGGTGTACTATTCACTAAACAAAGGCACGTGGCAGGCGATTGAACAAAAGCGTCTGCGTGAAGCAGTTGCTAAGTCGCAATCCTATATCGATAATGCTTTGTCCATGGAGAGTTCCGGCAATATCGTTTCGGCGATTCGCGGATATGTTCAGGCCTACAGTGAAATAATTCCGGTACTGCATCTCGATCCGCGGTTGTCTGTGAACGGTTCTTCGGTTCCCGCTCAGGCATCGATTGACAATCGATTGGTATCACTTCTCAATGCAATAATCGTTGATATGAAAAAACCTCTGTATAGTGGCGCTCGTTCTGCCTTTGGTTCAAAAGAACCGAAAATTTCTGTGCGCACCTCTTCAGCGGGAGCTGGATCATTTCCCTTGAGTATCGGTGATCAGAAACGGTTCTCCGGTAACGATGGATCGATCGGGATCGGCAATGCTTACCTTTCTGGAAAAGAACCGGGCCCCACAGGAGAACTTCTTTTGCCGATTGCCACTGACTTCGAACAGTTTATACCTGCGGGAAATTCAAATCCATTGATTCGTCAGTGGTTGGCAAAACAGAAATGGCCTGCTGGATCCGCCGTATTCCGGTTTACCAAACCGGCGATCTATATCGAATCTGCCGAAGCAACCTACTCCGATCTTCCCTATGACGAACTGGTCATGGCTATGAAATCAAAGATCACCGAAATCGGCTACGGAATTGCTTCGTATCCCGATGAAGCGGATCTGAAAGTTGTGATAAAAAGCAGTTCTCGAGCTGGTGGTTCTATGGGGAATCTCTATTTCTCCTATATTGATATGGCATGGTCTCTGTATGATCAGTTTGGCGAAGAACTGGTGGCGGAATCGCTTCCTTCTATAAAAGATGGTGCGCTCAGTTACGATGAAGCTTCGTTGAAAGCATATAAAAAAGCAGGCACTGCGCTCTCTACTCGTGTTTCGACATGGATTAAGGAGAATCGCAAGTGATTAACTATCGCACGCTAACTGCTGAAGAAATAGTGATTCTTGAAAGTCGTGGATGTTCTTCAGAACAGTGGAATTCCGTATTCGTCGCTCACGAGTTTGATCCGAAATGGTGCCGCAACGTAGAGTTTTCCGGAACCGTCAAGATCGGTCGCTTGGGGAAAGAACAGTTTTCGATTTCCGGTATGCCGAAACGGTCATCTATTACCGATGCGGTTCTTCACAACTGTACTTTGGGCCATGACTGTTATATCCGCAATGTTACTTCGGGGATCGCAAACTACGAAATTGGCGATTCTGTTTTTATCGAGAACGTGCGGCTTATCGCCGTTGATTGTGAAACTACTTTTGCCAACGGCGTAAAAGTTCCCGTGATGAACGAACAGGGCGGTCGTGAAATTCCTATGTTCACAGGACTGACGGCGCAAATCGCGTATCTGCTCGCATTCTATCGCCATCGCCCGCTTCTGATCGCTTCACTTCTTACATTCATTGAAAAACAAGTTGACTCGGTGCGCAGTACTACCGGTAAAATTGGTTCAAACACGAGAATAATCAACTGTGAACAGATCACGAATGCGCATATCGGTTCGCACGCTCAATTGGTAGGGGTTCGCCGTCTGAACAATGCAACCTTGAATTGTTCAGAACACGCTTCGATTGAACTGGGTGTGGGTGTTATTGCCGACTCGGTGATTATCAACGGTAACTCGCGAATCGTCGATGGTGCAATTGTTGACACCTGTTTTATTGGCGAAGGGTGCGATCTTGCAAAACATTTCTCTGCGGAAAAGTCACTCTTTTTCGCTAACTTTATTGGTCATCACGGTGAAGCGTTTGGGATTTTCGCCGGCCCGCATACGGCAACTCACCACAAATCGACGCTTCTAATCTCTGCGTATATGTCATTTCTCAATGCCGGATCGGGATCGAATCAGAGTAATCACATGTATAAATTGGGGCCGCTTCATCAGGGTGTTATCGATCGCGGATCAAAAACATCCTCTGATTCCTATGTTCTCTGGCCCGCACATATCGGTGCGTTTACCTTGATCATGGGCAGACACATGAACCACCCCGATATTCGCGAACTTCCCTACTCATATCTGATCGAAAATAACGGCGAATCGCTCTTGATTCCCGGGGTGAATTTCAAATCTGTCGGAACGATTCGCGATGCCGACAAGTGGCCGACGCGCGATAAACGGGTCACTACCAGTGACACAATTACCTATGACCTTTTGACTCCCTACACAATTGGCCAGATGAAAAAAGGGTATGATGTTCTAAAAAAGCTGCTTGAAGGAGCGCGACACAACGAACGACAGTTGCACTATAACGGAACGGTAATTCCCGTCTCTGCCGCAGAAAAGGGGATGGAGTATTATCGCCTTGGCATTATCAAATATGTGGGAAATATTCTCGCACAACGACTCTTTGATGGAGAGTATCGTTCCATCGAACACGTGAGAGAAATTCTTCGCAAACAAGGAAATATCGGATCGGGGAACTGGCGTGATATGGCCGGAATGACCGCGCCGGAAGAGTTTGTCGAAGCATTACTTCCCGCGATAGAATCCGGTGAAATCGACTCGATCGCCGCAATTCATGAACAGTTTGAATCTATCAATAGCAAGTATCGCGAATATTCATGGCAGTGGTGTGCCACGCAAATCGAAGAGTATCTTTCGGTGAAAATTGATTCAATTACTGTTGCTGATTTGGAAAAACTTCTTCTTCAGTGGATTACCGCGACAAAACTGCTGGATGGCTATTTTCTCGAAGATGCTGAAAAAGAGTTTGCTTCGCGAACCCGAATCAGTTTTGGTATCGATGGTGATCAGGATGTTCGCGATCGCGATTTCGATGCAGTTCGAGGAACCGTAGAAAGTAACTCGTTTATTTCAAAAATTCATACACACCACGCTTCAAAAACGGGAATTTATGATTTGGTAATCAGTAAACTTCGATCGTTGCCCGCCGAAGGTGTACTATGAAATCATACGAAACGTATCTGTTCGATGTCGATGGAACCTTGATCGATACGGCAGAACTGATTTTTCACTGTTTTGAATACTCTTGCAAACGATTCGCCGATGTCATCGTAACTCGTGACATTGTGATGCCCATGATCGGACTTCCCTATCGCCCACAGTTGGAACACTACATCGGGCCGGTGAGTGATGATCGTTATCATGAGATTTTCGCGGGACACATGGAGTTTCAGATTGCCAACTACCACCGATTCTTACGGGCCTTTGATGGAATCTCGGAACTGCTGGAAAAACTGAGTTCTGATGGCAAGAAGTTGGGGATTGTTACTTCGCGCAAACGGGATACGCTGATGCTCTATCTCGATGAAACCGGACTGACGAAGTACTTCGATTGCATCATTTCTCCCGAAGACACGACGCTTCACAAACCTTCACCGGAACCGGTGCTCGAAGCACTTCGGTTGCTGGATCGCCCTGCTCACTCGGCAATCTATATCGGTGATTCGGTGTATGACATTGAATCGGGGAATCGCGCGGGATGTGACACAGCCTTTGTTTCGTGGAGCGCGGTTCATGCGGAGAGTTGCCACAGCGCACCGACCTGGGTGGTCGATTCGCCCATGGATCTGCTGGTGTAGAACTATTTCTATGTGAAAAT
>DYSA01000182.1 GCA_020726425.1 Fibrobacter succinogenes
TGAAGCTTCAGTTCACCCAAGTTAGACTACTGCCTAAACTGGGCAATCGGGATGAGTTAAAGGTTAAGGGTTACAGAGAAATGAAAAAAACCGGAACTTCGCAAGAGGTTCCGGTTTTTTGTTTGTGAAAAGAGGGTGCTTTTATGTGAATGTGGTATATTATCCTCAGGTTCTACGAGAGAAGGAGATTTCGAGATGGTAAAGAAATCATTTGAAGAGAAAAAAGTGATGGTCGAAGCGAATCGCAAAAGAAATTATACCGAAAGTCTTCGCCTTGAAGGATTTTCAACCAAAGAACCACTTCATGGGAAAACGAAAGAAGAGATCATTGCATTCTATACGCAAAAAGTCGCAAAACCGTGAGTTCAAAATAGGGAACTGATCGCGATCCGTACTGCTATGAAAATAGCGACACACTCATAAATATTCTCGATATTCGCAATCCTGTCGATCTTGAAAACGCCGAACAAGAGATCACGTCTCTCGCTGCAGAAGAGATTCCTTTTTGCCCTCCTCCGTATGATTTTGCCTATTGGAAACGTATTCATGCACTTCTGTTTGGAGATCTCTATCCGTGGGCTGGTAAGATTCGCGAAGTTGTCATCACGAAGGGAGAAACAGTGTTCTGCTATCCGCAATTCATAGAATCGCAGGCAAATTTTCTCCTCGGAAATGCGCAGAAGAAAGAGTGGTTTGTACAGGATACGCGTGAAGAACTGGTTGCTGATTGTGCTGAACTCTTTGCTGAATTGAATGCCATTCACCCTTTTCGCGAAGGAAATGGAAGGACGCAACGAATCCTTTTTGAACATATCTGTGGTAACTGTGGCTATTCAATCAACTGGTCAGAAGTTTCCGTTGATGAATGGATAGGTGCAAATATCTCTGGTTTTCACGGAAATTACAGACTTCTTGCACTGATTTTTGAACGAATAGTTTCCTGGTCATAAGTTCATTTCACGAGACAGGTTTTGCGGAGTATGAAAATTCCGGAGCTTCGCGAGAGGTTCCGGTTTTTTCGTTTTTTATGAGCGATTCGGTATATTCCGTGGGTATTGAGATAAAAAGGGTGATGAATGAAAAAACTACTGCTTGCAATTGTCGGACTTATTGCTTCCTGTTCCAGTCCGGCGGGGTATGATACGGCACAGTTTAATATCTACGACTGGTACGCCAATGCGCCGGAGATGCAGTATACACTGCCCGTTTCAGATACGGTTGCACTTTCTTCGCAAACCCCACTCTATGATTTTCCCATACCTTCGACATGGGAATACTATGCGATTATAGATCGCTGGACCAACAAGTTCGACATACCGAAAAATCTGGCGACTGTTGTTACGCTCGATTCATCTCGCGGCGATACACTGCTCTATTTCACTATCGATACGACATCGGTGCCGGTGAAATTTCAGGACAGTTGTTATACCGCTTTCAGAAATAGTAAAACAGGGCAGTGGGATTCAATCAAGCTGGAAAAACGGTTGCCCATCCCGCACAAAAGTGAAATCGTCAATCATCCCGATCGGGTTCCCTACATTCTCGTAGATGGATCTGTTGGTTTTCGCAGTGACTTGCGCATTTTTTCTTCCACCTACGGAAGAATTGCCTATCCGGGAATATTAATTCGCTTTAATGGCGGTGGGTGTGAACCGATTGGCCGATGGACAAATGAGTTCTTAGCTCGTGAAAAGTGGTGGTTCCGATGAAAACAGTTCTCTTGTGTATTCTCATGACAGTATTGCTCTATTCGGCAGAACCGCGTTCCTTTTCGTTCAGTTATTCCAGTGGAACATCACCACAATTGGCAGACTATTATGGACAGGTAATTAATAATCTCGACTTTTACCTCGGGTCATATTCGGGAAGTGGTGGTTCAAATCGTCTTCGCAATAATCCGAATCTCATTCTCTTTCCTGCGTTTTCAGTAGGTCTTGTCAACAGAGATTTTGGTTCATCTTCTTTTGAACTCTTTTCGTATAGCGAACTGGATCCGAAAGTGATGAAAAGCCATGCTGGATTGGGTTATGCGATCACGCGATCACTTCGAATTTCCACTGGCGTTGCACCGGAGTTTCGGTTCCCACTCGGTTCGACGAGGCTTCGCGTTGCCGTTCAGCCGCGACTTGGTCTCACCGGAACATTTCTTGGTGGCACGCTCGATAGCGATCAGCTTCTTCATGTCCAAACCGGTGGGGAGATCGCCATTCAGTTCCCGAGGGGATACCATTTGTGGGATACTTCCCGTAAAACCTTTGCACTCTCTCTGTTCTGTTTCTATGAACGGACAGTTGCCGGTGATGAAAACTATAGTACCCTCTACGCAACGGTGTTGGAACGGTCTGCAATCTATCCGGAACATGTATTGATCACGGGGATTACTGTTCGCACAATTCGTCAAAGGAATAGAATATGAAATATGTACTGGTACGATTACTCTCGATTGTGTGTATGCTTCACCTTTCCAGTTGTTTCGTTGAGGAACTGCAAATTGACATGCAGTATAACTGTACACTCTGTTTTACCGTGGAACCGGGGTGGAAAATCGCTGGGAACGGCATCGAAGTTGGTGGTCACAATTATCCGTTCACTCAGGTAAATGATACGCTCGCCGTGGCATACTTCGATTCTATTGAACATGGTGAAATTTCTATTCAGGCGATAGATTCGGTTGGAAAAATTGACACGTTCAATACATATCTGGAGAGTGATGGATTTGCTGTGTATGTTGTTGGCAGTAAGTATTTGAATCCCTACGACTATTTTAACTCATTTCCTATTACAACGTATGCGAAGCGTTGGACCAATGGCGGAACAGACACACTCAGTTTTTCACTTAACAGTTCGGTAACGTCAACGGCGTTGAATCAGAAAGGGTCGTGGTACTATTCCCCGGAAAAAGTGGTACTCGCCTGGCCTGATGGCGTTCGTGAAGAGGTTTTCGCTCCTTCGATTGGGGACACCGCAGCAGCCTCGAAACGATTAATTGTGGTTCGTTCGACCGGTACTGGGAAGGATCGGTTTGTTCAGCGTCTTACCATTCTCAAGCCCGCGGCGGAGATCGATTTCACCGCTTCGCCTCGGGATAGTACATTACATCTTTCATTAAAAAAGATCAACTGGCCTGACTCGCTGTGGTTTTATGCCACCCCAATCTGGACGACCGATACAACATTACTCGATACGGCGCAGTGGAATCGTTCTGCTCTGCCAACCTATTTCTATGAAGGTAGTGTGGTGAACGTATACTGCGAACTGGTTAGCACGGATTCATCGTTTCGGATTGTAACTCCGATTCGCACGGTGATATTTCCGAATCGCGCACCGCAGACACCGGTATACACTGTTCTCAGCAGAGGGGCCACATCAATTCGCTTAGCGATTGCACCTGCGAAAGAGAAAGATATCGCCCAGTACAAACTCTGTTATGAACCGTTAGGTTATAACTCTTTGAAAGATTATACCGATACGATCTACTTTGATTCAGTACGGACAATTTCTTCTCTGAACGATACCACCGTGCTCACCGGGATGAAAAGTGGGACAACCTATGCCATTGGTCTGTTTGCCGTGGATTCTTCTGGTTTGATCAGCCCAATTTCATCGAAAGCAATAGCAACACAGATTGCAGGATACGATGCGGTAAAACTTTCTGCTCAAATCAATACCGGTCAATCGGTACACTTTTCATGGAAACCCTTTATCGGGGAGCAATTTGATCGGTATGAGTTGCGCTACAGTAATTCTGGTACGCCAACGATGACATCTCCTTTGCTCTGGAGCAGTTCAACCGTGACAGATTCAATGGTTGTGGTGGATGTTCCTTCGGTAAAAAGCAATTTCTGCTATTCGAAACTATTTGTGATTAAGGGAGATTCATCACGAGTTGAAAGCAATGTCGTGTTGAATTATCCATTGATTACTACAGCAACGAAAAATCAATATGGCGTTCGGCTTGATTTTAAAAAGCGGACCCATTATTCGGGGGTCAAGCTACTTCGCCGCACGCTTCCTTCAGGCGTATTTTCAACGAAAGCAGCATTACTCAACGGGGAAATCTCATGGGTAGATAGTCTAACTACCGCAGGTGAGTATGAGTATCTCGCTATTGGCTATGGTACCTATACAAACGACACTTCAAATGTGGTGACGGTTATGTATCCGTAGAATTTGATGGGTATAAACTGCGAAATAAAAACCGGAGCTTCGCGAGAGGTTCCGGTTTTTTTAAAGGCAAAACGGGGAACCTTTCGATTCCCCGTGTATGAGAGTTGTTATTTTTATTAGAGTGATTTCACCGTCTCAAGTGGAAGTTCGGTGAGTTCCCTACTATCGTTTACCTTTGTGGTATTGTGTTCGATACCTTGTTTGATCGCCCGTTCAAATTGCTGTTTGATCCACTGTTCGATTCCATCTTGGTATCCGTTTTTTACCGCATCCTGATAGAATTTTTTTTAATTTAGTTGCTTTAATCCTTTACTTCTTCGAAGTTCTGAGAGACTGTGAGCAGTTCCAGTTCTTAGGTAAACGGAGTAAACATGTACTGTTTAATCGAGTGATTCGACAGTTTCAAACGGAAGTCCGGTGATCTCCATGATATCGTGAAGAGAGTGTCCGGTTGCTTTAAGTTTTCGGGCTATGTCGAATTTCGTTTCTGCAGATCCCTCTAACTTGCCTTCTAACTTGCCTTGTTCTACTGCATTTTGGTAGAATTTTTTTATTTTTGTCGCAACCATGGGAATTCCATCCTTTAACTCTTCGAATGTTTCTAATATAGCGAGCTGTTCTGGTTCCTTGGTAAAAATGATAAACAGCCACTGTTCTATTGCACTGACGATCTCCGGCGACTCTTCACGAATAAGCGAGGCGATGACGCTAAAATAATCATTTGGATCGGAAGAATCACTATTTTCTGCATAGAATATCGCTGACACCGCATTGTTCAACTTGAAAAGAAACTCTTCAGAAAACTGATTCTCCACAATCGGGAAATATGAAAACTTAGGAAGAAATTTTTCCGAAATCCCATGTGAATCAATCAGCTTTTCAAGAGAGTCAGGAGCTGTCCATTTGAAATCACCGTTGTAAAGCATCACGGGGAACACTGCGGGAAGTTTTCGGCGGCGGCCGGTGAAGTTTTTGGTGAGATCACTGTAGAATTCCATGATATAGCGAAGAATTCTCATTGCCATCCAGTAATCATTTTTTGATTGAAATTCGATTAGAAGATAGATATAGGCTTCACTTCCGCAATAATTCACTTTCCAGATCAGATCTGATTCGCGGCGTTGCGCACTGCGTGTGACAAAACTTTTGTCGATTCTTTCAAGTGTGGAAAAGTC
>DYSA01000183.1 GCA_020726425.1 Fibrobacter succinogenes
GTGAGTGAAGAATTATCCCCACTCACCTTTGACTCGATAGCTTCTTATTTAGTTCGTCGGTTATCGATTAATCAACTACTTGAGAATAACCATATTATTTCTGTGGATAACACTTCCAAAACGACTTGTGCCAAGAATCATACGACTATCTTCAGAATTTTTACCCTTAATACGAGCGATCTCTTCGGAAGGGTAGTTGATAATCCCACGGGAAAAAATTTCACCATCACAAATTATGTTGACAGTGTCTCCATCGCTGAATTCGCCGACGTTTGCAGTAATTCCCGCAGGAAGAAGACTTTTACCTTCATTTACGATGGCATCGCGAGCGCCCTTATCAACGTGGATTTCACCGGCAATTGTGTCGGTGAATGCGATAAAGCGATCACGTGACGGCATCTTATCGCGAAGGGGAAGGAAAAGTGTGCCTAAAACAGGGTTGTTGATACAATCGACAAGTTCATGATCATATCCATCGCCAACAATTGCGGCAATTCCGGCACGACAGCACATTTCAGACGCATTGAGTTTTGTAACCATTCCGCCAGTACCGACATCGGTTCCTTCGCCATCAGCCATCTTTCTAAGAAGGTCAGAAAACTCTTCCACAAGTGGGATGTGAGTTGCTTCGGGATCTTTTTTGGGATTTGCGGTATACAATCCATTAATATCTGTCAGGGTAATAAAGAGATCCGAATCAGTGACCATTGCTATTTGAGCGCCCAGTGTATCGTTGTCGCCAAATTTGATCTCATCAACTCCCACTGAATCATTTTCATTGATGATCGGGATAATATTGTTTTCAAGCATGGCGTGAAGAGTGTTTCTCAAGTTGAGATACCGTTTTTTGTTGCGCAGATCATCCCATGTAAGAAGGATTTGACCGCAGTGTTTGCCATGGCGATCAAACTTCCGTCGGTAAATATTGAGAAGTTCAATTTGACCGACACCTGCACAGGCTTGTTTGAGCGGGATTGTTTTGGGCTTTTCTGTAAGACCAAGAACGAGCCGTCCATGAGAGACCGCTCCCGAAGTTACCAGAATTATCTGGATACCTTCATCAATAAGTTGTGAAATATTAGAGACCAGAGATGCAATTCTCTGAAGATGTTCATTTTCATGTTGTGGAGTGAGAATTTTACTTCCAACTTTTACAACTATTCGTTTGATTTCACCAAGTTCTTTACGATGTAATAGTGCCATTCCGTCATCCCACTATGAATTTTTCAAAGTTCAAAAATATATGATGCAGAATCAGTTCGGTAGAAGAGGTATCCTAGTAGATACCAAATGCGTATAAAATCACAGCTATAGAAATACCCAGTGCACCGGCACAGATGATTGATCCAATGGTAACAGCCGAACTGATAACATTTTCAGAACGAGTGTGCAATTCTGGAGCTTGAGATAGGGTTCGGAGTGTAATCGGTGCAGCAGGAATAATTTTAGCTTGAGGTACAGCTACAGATACAGTTTGTTGCTGCTTTTGTGGTAGAACTGTCGGTTTGGGGGATTGATTTTGTTGTGGCTTCATAGCCGTTGTTCCTGTGAAATGAGGAGTAATCACTTCGGTGTAAATGCGTTCATAATTAATTTTGAGTGCATCTTCAAGAGCTGATGATACCGTTTCTTGAGAAAGCAGTGCATTGTTGGAAAATGGATAAACGGTTATACTCAAGTTTTTGAGTGTTGCTATTAACTCTGAAGATTCAAGTGCTTTTTTTCTTCCTTGGAATCCAAAGGTCGTTACGCCGGTCACAATAAATTGAATAGATCGAGTTGTGCAGTACAATTGCAATAGATTCATCAGTTGTGGGGTTTTCTTTCCCGTAAATCCTGTGAGAGCTATTAGTTCTTTGGGGAGATCGGGGAGAAGAATATCGTCCATGAACTGGTAAAAAAGTTCTCGGCTGTCGAGAATTTCCTGTTCCAGATGAACAAGAGGTGGAATTTTTGACCGATGTGAAAGATCGATATCTATTATTACTACGGGTATAGAGTATTCTGCTTTTGAATGAATATACGAAGCAATCGCTCCACCAGCGCCGCCGATGCCTATAACTTTTATGCCGCTCATTGAAATCCCCTCACGTGTTTTTCAATATACATTCTTTATAAGCAATATGAAAGCAACCCCCATTGATATCGCCCAGAGGAGAATTTGTTTTTAATCTTCAGGGGCAATATCAGTTGATCGTGGTTACAAACGAAAAAGTAAACGACCTTGTGACGTGATTTGAGTTTGGAGATTCGCTTACTTTGCGCTGTAAATGCAGTTACATCCCAATCTGTTAAGAATTTGTATTCAAAACTTACCCATGTTGGTGTAAATTCCCATTTCAATTCGAGCAACCACTATTTTAGAAGTGTCACAAAAATGAAGGAAATTGCTATGAAGTATAAACATCTTTTCGGTCCGATTCTTTCTCGGAGATTAGGTATGTCGTTGGGCGTGGACTTAGTTCCCGCAAAAATTTGTAATTTAGATTGTGTCTATTGTGAATGTGGACGTACTACAGACAAAACAATAGCGTTAGATACGTATACGGATCCTGATCAAATAATTGCTGAACTTGATGATCTCCTTGGAGGTACACCACCTCAAATTGATATTATCACGTTCACCGGCAGTGGAGAACCAACGCTCAATATTGGTTTGGGAAAAATTGAAAAGTTCCTTCGGGATAAATATCCTCAGTACAATCTCGGTATTCTTACCAATAGTGGTCTACTCACAAATCCCGAAGTGCGCCAAAATCTTCTCGGTTTTGATTACGTCCTTCCTTCGCTTGATGCCATGTTTGAAGACTCATTTATTCGTGTTAATAATCCCGTCGATGGACAAAAATGCGATGATATCATTGAAGGAATTCGCAGTTTTGCAAAAGAGTATAAGGGAATAATGTGGGTCGAAGTCTTTATTCTTCCGGGAGTAAACGATACCCCTGAAGAGTTAGCCGCATTCAAAACATTTTTTGAAAAGGTGCGTCCAACTCGGATCCAGATTAATAGTATGGATCGTCCCGGAACCTGCACATGGGTTCAGGCTCCTCCAATGGAACGGTTGATCGAGATTGAATCGTTTTTCAAACCACTTCCGGTTGAAATAATTTCACGAAAAGCTAAAGAGATCGATTTTGCAAAATCATCACAGATTGACACCGAGCACTGTATAGACGCTCTGTTTCGTCGACCATTAACACCCGAAGATATGTGTGTTTCATATAGCTGTTCAATTAATGAAATTGACGCTGTTATGGATCACCTGATATCTGCAGGCCGAGTTGAAAAAATTCGCACCGGAAATCGATTTTTCTACCGTGTTACCGAACTTGAAAAAAAGAAAAGAGGTCTCTGATGGAGATTATTCTTGCCAATCCACGAGGCTTTTGCGCCGGTGTGGATCGTGCTATACATATTGTCGAACGTGCATTAGAAAAATATGGTGCTCCCGTGTATGTTCGCCATGAAATTGTTCACAACAAAGCTGTTGTAGATCGTCTAAAATCAATGGGCGCAGTGTTTGTTAAAGAGGTTGACCAGGTTCCGGAAGGTGCGGTGATTATCTTTTCTGCTCACGGTGTGGGGCGCGAAGTCTACGCGAATGCAGAAAAAAGAAATCAGCATATTCTCGACGCGGCGTGTCCATTGGTGAAAAAGGTTCATGTGAGCGCGAAACGACACTCTGGTGAGGGACGTAAAGTTGTTCTCATTGGCCATAAAGGCCACCCTGAAGTTGAAGGTCATCTTGGGCAGATCGATGGTGAAATGTTTTTAGTAAGCACTCCCAAGGGCGTAGATGCACTTCCGCTGAGCGTTGAAGACGAAATCGCGTATATCACTCAAACAACGCTTTCAATTGAAGAGGCTCAGGGGATTATTGATGCTTTAAAAGAGCGTTTTCCCAATATTTCAGGGCCGCAAAAAGGTGACCTCTGCTATGCGACAACCAATCGACAAGCTGCGGTGAAAGAACTTGCCAATGAAGTAGATATGCTTCTTGTGGTGGGAAGTGCAAACAGTTCAAACTCCAACCGACTTCGTGAACTGGGTGAATCAATGGGGATTCGTTCCTACCTCATTGATGGGCCTGAAGATATTCAATTTGAATGGCTTGTTGGAGTCAATCGGCTTGGTATTTCTTCGGGGGCTTCTGCTCCAGAGCATCTTGTACGTGCGGTAATTGATGCGATTCGCGAGCAGATCGCCGTTACCGATGTACGAAATTCTATTACAATGGAAGAGAACATCAGCTTTTCTATTCCCGCAGAACTTCAGTAGGAGTGCAATAGTGGATAATTGTCTTTTTTGTAAAATTGTTACAGGTCAAATTCCGTGCACGAAAGTGTATGAAGATGAAAATACTCTTGCATTTCGCGATATCGACCCGAAGGCTCCCAGTCATGTTCTCGTGATTACCAAAGAACATTTCGGTGCGATACATGAAATCCCTGCTGATCAGGGTTCTGTTATAGTTCAATTGATGAATGCAGTAACAGAGGTTGTAAAACGAGAAAATTTGGTATCAGAAGGCTATCGTTTGGTGATAAATAGTGGTGAAAATGGAGGACAGATGGTTCCCCATATTCATGTTCACGTTTTGGGCGGTAGATCTCTGCATTGGCCTCCGGGCTAGGTCTCAATTGAAAAGATTGTATTGAATCCTGCCATTTGGTGGGATTCTATTTTTACAGAGGAGTTGATTATGGCGTTTAGTCCCGATGAAAAACAGATGATAAAAGAAGCACTTTCCCTCTACGTTCAACTGGCGAGCCAACAGTACAGCCCGCAGCAGGTCGAAGGAGTGGCAAAGATAATACGGGGAATTGTTACGAAACTCGATACGGTTCAAGTTGATGGTGAAGAAGGTGCCGTTAAGCCAGCTGGTATCAGTGATGAGTGGTATGAAGCGGTTTGTATAGCTTGTGAAAAACTTTCATCTTCTGGTTGCGCGGATTCGATTACTTCAAAATTCCCCGGTAAGTGCGATCCAATATTGAAATATGAGCGAACAAAAATGCTCGCTTCACGTTAATGGCTCGTTTTTTTATTTATTTCAGCCTTGGTACTCGCACTAATTCTTGAACTCTTGTTGCGCTCATTTTTAGATTTTGATATTGCCTTGGGGCCACGGTCGATCATCTCCCCACTACTCTTTGATTGGGATCCACTGCCTAATGTCACAACTGCATGAGCAACCATTGGTTTTGCTTTCTTCTCATCAATTGATCGCTGAGGTTCTGGGGGAAATATTGAGTCATCGGCGAGTAGTGGGAGTATGAGCACTGCGAGTAGGATTAATATACTGACTCTCATTTTGTATCCTTTCAATGATGTCTAC
>DYSA01000184.1 GCA_020726425.1 Fibrobacter succinogenes
AACATCGGACAGGGTTCTCGCAGAAGTGAAAGTGCCCTGTCGAACATCGGACAGGTTACGCGCAGAAGTGAAAGTGCCCTGTCGAACATCGGACAGGTTACGCGCAGAAGTGAAAGTGCCCTGTCGAACATCGGACAGGGTACGCGCAGAAGTGAAAGTGCCCTGTCGAATGTCGGATAGCGATTAAAAAAATGGATAACCAGTGAGCACGAGATCAATGGTGAAGCATCTACTCTTTCCCGTCGATTAATCGACGGGCTAACGGGTAATTATTTTATCCTGATGAGTACCAATCCGATCCGATTGGTTCAAATGATGTTGTAGCTTCGGATTGTATCCAAGGAAAGGGGAATTGATACAATAAACACTACAGCATTGAAGTACGCTATCCACTTCTGTTGATCAGAACATTCCAATCAACTACTTGTTTTGATTGACCAAATCCTGAAGTGTGCCCACTCGTTTTTCAAACACCACTTTACAGCGACTGAATTTGGTCGCCTGCCATCCGAGCCAAATGACATTGTCGAAATTATCTCCGGAAGTGAAATAGGTTGCATCGACACTGCTCGACCATCGCCACGTCATCTTCTTCGGAGTGACAGAGTCGATATCCACCGATACATCGTTGAAGCGGTGGAGAAGAAAGGTTTTGATTTTCTGAACATTCACTCCAAAGAGTTCAAGAATATTGGTGAACGTTTTCATCGAAGGAGGCATCAGTTTGATCTGAATATCGAAATTGTTTTGAATCCCGTCGTTGATACTCCAATCGCCGTTGGTTGTTTCCATATCTCCATAGCGAAACAGTTCATCCAGTTTTCCAAAAAAGTTGGGATAGCTTCTGTTTCCGTAGACCAGATAGAGAAAGAGCGGCCCCGCTGTACTTTGCATATCTCCGTCTTCGGATAGTTTGACAAAGAACGGTATGCGCGAAGATTTATATCCGAGCCCAATGGAATCAAGCATGTTTACCGTGGAATCTTTTCCCATGTCGTAGACCGCTGTAACTTCCCACACTCCTTCCATGAGCGTCTGAGTGGGAGTTGGATCGTTGAGACTCTCCAGCAGTCCACATCCTTGTAGAAGAATCACCAGTAAAAAAGTCAGCACTGATTTGATCGTGGTTTTCATAGGCTCGCTCCCGAGTAATTATTCATACCGAAGTTCCGTTTGTCTTGACAGAACAAGCGTACTACGATGAGCGAATCGATTGCGTAATAACTCAGAGAAAAAAAACGTCTTGCTCAGTCGTGCAGATGTTGTCCCGGTTGCCGATTCAAGACAGGTGAAATAACAATCACGAAACCTGTTCCAGTGGACAAGGGGAATGAGCACACAAAAAGAAAAATCTCTGCAGGAATAGAATCTATCCCACAGAGATTTCTGAGTTACCAATGTCCGAAGCGGGGTCTGACTATTTTGCCGACGAGGCACTATCGATGGCGGAAACGATACTGTCGAGAGATGATTCCGGTTCTGTCGCATACGCAGTATCAGTGGGAGCCTCTTCTAATTCTTCGATATACGACACGCCGCTCATGTAAAGTTCTTTCGCCTGAACCCATTGCTGACACGCCGGTGTCCACGTGAATCCTTCAGACTCCAGCAGATCGTACCACTCCCCGATCAGTGCTCCGCATTTTGTTTTCCGTTCTTTCTCGGCAAACACTTTCCATATCTTCAGAAACTCCTGATCAAGTTCAACACGCTCTTCCGACCGCATAAACGGCGGTGTGTTATCCGCTCCACCAATGAGATTTGACACGAGACCATTGCGCCGCTGTTCCGCTCGATTGAGAAGTGACGATGTTCGATACCGCTTCGTATATGCTTCATAGGCGCGGGCCCAGTTGGCGATCGTATCAAGTTCCACAATAAAACCGCCATCATTTGACATCTGAGTTTGCGATTCCCGTTTACTCAGTTCCAACCACGCGCGAGCTGCTTCGGGAATTCCCTTAATCAGATCGAGTCGAAAGCCAAGCGCACCTTCAGCAAACAGTTCACCTTCGCATGAAACCAGTGCCATCCCCGCTGTTCTAAGGAGAGAATCAACACTGTTGTAAAAACTATAGGTCGTATCTCCCCACACCCGATGATTCATACCTTCCGAAGCCAATAGTTCATGCAACTCTTTGGAGTCACTCCCCCACGAATCATTCAGTTCTGCCCAGAGTGAATCCTGTTTCCACACAGAAAACTCGGATAAATGCTGAGGAAGGAGGGGGATCTTTTGGCGAAGTGGTTCGAGAATGGTGTTTAGTTTGATCAGATCCGGGTCGGTTAGTGTCGATGCGAGAGAGTCGGTCGGGGAAAGGGGGAGATTTTCTCCCTTGTTCTTTTTCTTACAAGAAGAAATGGATGTAGCGAGTACAATTGCAAGAACGATTGACATGGCAATGGGTTTCATAGATGTTCCTTTACTGATGATTCATAATCTGTTGTCGTATAGAAGATAGCATTTGATAGAGTGAGAGTGCAACTCTTCACCCCGTTTTTCGTTCTTGGACGACCTTATTTTCAAACCATGAATAATTCATGGCAGTTTCAAATTTTCGCCATTTACCAATCTTCAGTCCCCTCATGCAAAAAGGGCCATCTCTTTCGAAACGGCCCACAATCAGAGATCAGAAGATTTCTCTTAGTAGAAAAATTTTGTTCCGCGAATATCTTTGTCTTCATTGCTGTAGGCGATCGCTTTGATCTTTCCTGCAGGTTTCGCAAATGTTACCGAAGCAGTTGTTTCAAACTCCATCTCGAGGAAATCTTTTTCAGCTTTTACCGCGGTGGCAGGATAGCTTGTTCCCGCATCGTCGATAATCGTGAAGTTTGATGGTTTCAAGCGGATTGCATTAAATCCGTTGTTGTACACCATCAGTTCAAGAGTTGACCCGTTGTTCGCAGTAACAGCCATAAGTACTTTGTTAGTATCAAGTTTATTGTACAGAGCCGTGTCTGATTTAAACACAATCGCCGCTTCGTATGCATTGTATCCACCAAGATTTGCCTTGCGAATAGTTGAAAGAAGTGTCGCAGCAGCTTCGCTGGCGGCATCGTAATTAAGAGCGACATTTGCAAAGTAATCAGCGCGGATCAGCTCATTAACATCTTTTGATTTCAAACCGGCATCGAGATGTGTTTGTGCTGTCGCAAGCTGCTCAGCCACGTAATCTATCGTAATTTCCGATTTGGTGCTTTCTACAGCAGCTTTGTCCGAAGCCACGCGAAGTGCCGTTTCGACAAGAGTCATACAGTCAGTAAGTTTGCCTGCAGAACGCGCTTCATCGGCAAGTTTCATAATCAGAGTCGCGTAGCCGTCTTTTGCCGGTGCCGATACACCTTCAGTGGAAACATATTTTTCAATCTCATCGCGAATGAACTGAATCGCCTGCGCCTGTCCACCTTCCGCTTCGTAGATGTATTCAATACGAGCGATTGCAGCGAGAATAAAGTTGCTCATAAGCTCCGGTTTTGACTTGATTCCTTTTTTAGCAAGAGCCTGTTGGTAATAGATGTACGCTTCTTTTTGTTTCATCAGTTTCTGACCTTCGTTGGTCATAGAAATCGATTCTTTCCACGCCGAATCAGCTTTTGATTCAGCTCCAGATTTACAGCTAGAAAGTGCCAAAAGTGCCGTTACGGCGGTGAGGGCTACAATTTTTTTCATCGGAAAAATCCCTTTACATTGATGTTTGTTCTGCAGTTCGCCATTCTATACAAATAAGATCATATTTTACGGGAACACCCATTTATCTGCTAAAATAACACAAATGAATGAATTCTACCAATATAAATGGACAGAGTATGAACAGAAATTCAGATCTTTACAAAACGGCGGTAAAAATCGTCGGGAGAATACAGGATGCGGGATTCACAACCCTCTTTGCTGGCGGTGCGGTTCGCGACATGATCCGCGAAGATTCAGACCTCAACGATATCGATATTGCCACAGTTGCTCACCCTGCGGAGATCAGCAAAATTTTCCGGAATGTTCACGGTGTGGGCGAATCATTCGGGGTCATGATGGTGGTCGAAAACGGGATTCCCTTCGAAGTTGCCACGTTCCGCGAAGAGGGCGAATACGTTGATGGTCGCCATCCCGAATCGGTGAAATACTCCACGCCGGATCAGGATGCGAAACGACGGGACTTTACGATCAACGGCATGTTCTACGATCCTCTTACCGACACGGTCTACGACTACGTGGGCGGTCAGGAAGATCTCAAACGCGGCGTGATCCGCACAATTGGAAACGCTCACGATCGATTCAGCGAAGATTATCTGCGCATGCTTCGGGCGATCCGTTTTGCCGTGCGATTCGATTTTAAAATTGAACAATCGACATGGAATGCGCTCTGCCAACTAAGTTCTAAAATCACCGGGATTTCGGCAGAACGAATTTTTGTTGAACTAAACAAAATGCTCATCGGGCCGCGACCTTCCACGGCGATTCGGCTTATGCGCGATTGCGGACTGCTCGAACAGATTCTTCCCGAAGTCTCTGCCATGTCCGGTGTGGAACAGCCCAAAGAGTATCACGATTCAGACGTGTTCGACCATACAATGAAAGTTGTCGATGGAATCGGCGAAAATCCCTCCGAAGCACTGGCGTGGAGCGCACTGCTTCACGATATCGGCAAGCCACCGACACAAACCTTCGAAGATAGAATCCGGTTTAATAACCACCATCATGTGGGTGCGGAGATGGCGGAAAAATTGTTGAATCGACTCAAGGTGTCCAACGCGCTCAAGGACGTAATTCTCGCCTGTGTAGAAAATCACATGCACTTTATTGCCGTTCAGGATATGCGCAAATCAAAACTGAAACGGTTCTTGGCTCGGGAAACTATCGAAACAGAACTGAAACTTCACGTGGCGGACTGTCTCGCTAGTCACGGCGGAATTGACAACTATACTTTCCTTCGCGCCAAGCAGGAAGAGTTCGCTTCCGAAGGTGTGAAACCGAATCCGCTCTTGCAAGGAAGAGATTTGATTGCTTCTGGTTTAAAACCGGGACCACTCTTTGGGGAGATTCTCACCGCTTCGTACGATGCTCAGTTGGAAGGAGATATTGTTGATCGCGATTCAGCTCTATTGTGGCTCGAAAGCTATTTGAAAAAGTAGGAAACGATACACCGACACAACGATTCATCGATCCAACGAAAATACGGAACGATAAATCGATTAAACGACAAAGCGAATGCGGGCAAATCAGAAATGGTTCGCCCGTTTTTTGTCCGCAGGACAACCCGATTTCAGCCCACGGAGAATCCGTGGGGAACGATACACCGACACAACGATTCATCGATCCAACGAAAATACGGAACGATAAAT
>DYSA01000185.1 GCA_020726425.1 Fibrobacter succinogenes
TCAACTAAGGTAAAAATCAGATTTTCGGCACTCTTGTCCATCTCGCTGCTTTGTGGGCCAATTTGAGAAAATGAAGAGGTAATCCAAATGCCTGTTCCGTTTGCTGCTAAAAGGGGGACTGTTGCTAAAAGTATCAAGATCAATCTCTGTATCATTGGTATATTCCCTGTAGATTTTTTGTTTATAGATGGGGAACTGAACAACTGCTTGGTGCACCGTTGTTTCTTGATACTGTGACACGGTTGATTCACCTGGGGAGTATCCAACAGATAATACGGTTGTAAAAGTTGTAAAGATGATAAGTGATGTTTTCACCATATCCTCTTATAACGAATTGTCTAAAACGGTTTAATGATACATAACCTACTGATCAGTATGCATGTATATGTATTGCATAATATACCTGTCGGTACAGAACGGTTCTGTCAATACTTTGTTTATTGCCTTTTGAACTACAACGACATACTGCTAATATCTTGTTTTTACTGGTTGTGTAAACACTGTCTTGTTTTTCTTGTGATGAATTTGTATCGATAATTATTCACAAACGTTCTTGCGGGCAATATTCAGACACAATTCTGGCCCTCAAAAAGAATCGCAGTATGGGATATACGTATGTAATCTCCTGAAGTGAGATAGAAAATGAAATTCTTACTGGTAAAGAGTGTTAGTACAATGGTATTTTCGAGCGGTCGTAACGTAAAGGATACAAGCCAAATGAACTATCTTCTTCTCCTGTGCTTTCTCGTTTTTTCCCCTATTATTGCATTTGCCGATTCCACAAAAACCGTTGTTGCAACTCCGGCGGTTGAGAAACGGTTCTCTATCGATGTAAAGTCCATGGCAATTGCCGATGTAATTCGCATGATTTCCAAAGGATACAATCTCAATATCGTGCTTGATCGCCAAGTGAGTGGAACGGTGACGCTCAACTTGAACGACGTTCCTGTTTCGGCGGGACTAAAAGCGTTGGTGGAATCGTATGGTTGGGCACTTGAACAGCGCGGTGATGTCTACTTTATCGGTCCGGCTAAAGAGAGTGGCAATATGCAACTCTATGTTCACCAAGGAAAAGTAACCGCCGATCTCGTGAACATGGACATCACCGAATTTATCAGTGACTTTACCGCTCGATCCGGGATCAGCGTGGTTCCTGCGAACAAACTTGCGGGAAGAGTAACCGCGAAACTCTACAATGTTCCCGTGAAAGATGCTCTGATTACCGTGCTTGAAGGAAATGGGTTCTCTGTTGATTTCAATAGAAATATCTACACCGTTTCCGCCGGTGGTTCCCGTCCTGCGGATATGAACAGCGGATCGCGGAACAACAGCGGCCGCCGCCGGTTCAATATCGATTATACCGATGACAAACTTTCCCTCGATGTTCAAAACGGTGATCTGGGAAGTTTGATCCAGGAGATCGCCGATCTTTCAAGCACCGAACTGGTGATCTACGGGCGACTCGATGGCGAAGTGAACGCTCGCCTGAGCGGTATCGCCTTGGACGAAGGTCTTGCGCTGATCCTTGCTGGAACTCGCTATACCTTTGTTCGCAAGGGAAATACGATGCTCATCGGCGATCGTTTTGCCGGAAATCAAACGGGTCAGACATTGGGAACATCAAAACTGGTGCATCTGATGCATATCAAGGCTGATGAAGTTCCCAAAATATTCCCGCGGAACATTGCCGCTCAAGCGATCACGGTGGTGAAAGAACAGAACGCACTTCTTTTGTCGGGAACCTCCGAAGAGATTGTGCAGATCGAAGAGTTTCTTCGCACCGTGGATATTCCCACTCCTCAAGTGGCACTCGATGTTTTGATCGTCGAGTACACCCGTGAAATTGGTCGCGATCTCGGTTTTAAGTTCTCGGGAAACCATGCGAAAGCCCCGGCAAATGGGAACTACTTTTCATTCCCCGAAGGAGAATTTAACCGTTCTGGTGAAATGGCAAAAGAGCTTCTCGAGTCGGTGTTCGGATCGAAAACATTTATCACGAACCTTCCCGATGATTTCATGATGACCCTTCGCCTTTTGGAAGAACAGAAGCGGGCGAAAGTTCTGGCTCAGCCGACGGTGACGGTTCTCAATGGCAACAAGGCGATGATCGATGTCGGTTCCGTGAGTTATTTCAAGGTTGTCGGTGGAACGACGGACAATCCCACTTCGAATTTCCGTCCGATCAACTCCGGGATTATTGTGAACATCACCCCGTGGATCTCTCAGAGCGGACAGATCACCGCCGAAGTGAGTCCTGAAATTTCCAACACCACCACGATCAACTCCGATGGGTATCCCGATATCTCCCGCCGTGCGATTACCACAACCGTTCGGATCGACGATGGGAAAACGGTGGTTCTGGGGGGGCTTCTCAAAAGTGAAGAGCAAACGTCTCACAAGCAGATTCCCATTCTCGGTGACATTCCCCTTATTGGCAACCTCTTTAAAACGACGGCAAAACGACAGGTTCAGACCAATCTCGTGATCTACATTACCCCGCGTATTCTCGGCAACGAAGACAACGTGAATCTTCCTACTGAACTGAAAAAACTCAACAAAGAGAACAGTAAAGTGTGGATGCAGGACATGGAACGATCACTCGTGAAAGGATACGAAGCCGATACAACAGCACTGTCGAATCCCCTTCGCGAATCTCGATCAAGCCGACAGGCCCGCGAAAAACGAGTGCGGGTGAAACGGGTTCGGGAACCAAAAGTGGAAGAGCCGGTAATCAAATTTTCAGAACCAACTGCGGAACCAACTGCGGAACCATCAGCGGAACCAACGATAGAACCTTCAGTGACTCTTCCCGTTGAAAACGAGGAGATGGTGGTTCAATGACGAACGGAATTCCGGTGTATGTCGCATTCGATGGCGAAGGGTTTACGGGGCGATTTGATCGATCTTCCAAAGCGGTAGTCGATGTGGCAAAACTCCATCCCACCGATCGATCTGAACAGATACGCGGGCTCGATCATCCTCACGTCGCCGTGATCAAAGATTGCCAAGATTTTTCCGTTTCTTCGTTTCAACACCTGTTTGATACGGATCTCGCGAACTGGTGTGCCGAAAACTACGCCACCGGATTTGGCGGCGTGGTGGCTGCGTCCGAAGCGATCGTTCAGATTGCTTTGGAGTTGGTGAATCCGTTTCCCGAATCGGTGCGTCTCGTCTACGAACTAGAAAATCACCTCTATTTTGCCACTGTTCACCAAAAGAGACGAATCTCCCTGATTCGCATGGCGGCGATTGAGTCTGAACAGGGATGGGAACCACTTCTGAAACGCTCTGATCTCTGGCTTCGTCAAAATAAAATTGCGATTCCCGGCGACACGTTCTGGATCGGATCGTTTTCCGTAGCTCCGACTCCCCAAGGAACGCATCTCTGCGTTGGAATTGCTTCGGAATCGATTGCTGCGGCGGGATCTGTTCTCGTCGAACCATCGTCGGTGAGTCATCAACCGCGCCGATTGATCCAGATGATTCGTCGGTTCCGCAAAGTATCATTGATCGGATCGGGAACCGCAGCACTGGTCACGGTGGCGCTGGGAATCCTCTTCTGGATTCAGGCTCAAGGGATGGAAAAGAGTATCGCAAAAACCGGTGGATCGACTCAGTTGACCGCAGTGGAACAGAAATTCTGCGACTCTCTTTCCCGCGAAGTTTCACGGCGCATGGATCTCGATTCGCAACTTTCCAAGACCATTCAGTGGAGTGGGATTCTCACCAATCTCGCCGTGATTCCTCACGAAAACGTGGCGATTCAACGACTCGGTTCGCGACTCACCGAAACGGGGGTTGAACTGGCGTTCGAAGGCGATGGCAGTTCTGAACAAGCGGTGACTTCATTTATCGCGGCTCTCAAAGAGAGTACGCGTTTTACTTCAATTCAGCTGAATCAGTTCGATCGAACTGAACGGGGCGGATATCGGTTCAGGGTGCAATGTATCGCAAAATAGCAGAGATCTATCGGGGAGAACTTCCCTTTGTAATTCCACCGCTCGTCCTTCTTGTGGCGTCAGTCCTGATTCTTCGCTTTGCCGTGGTTCCTCAGTTTGTGCGAGTAACCGAGTTGCGAAATGTCCAGAACTCCCAGACCGCCTTGCTCGAAGAGAAACGAAAACTCCTTGCGCGACTTCACGAAGCTTCGCAATCCATGGCTCCGATTCCCCACTATCCGAAACTGACCATTGGCGACGAATCGGCGCTGATCCAACTCCTTCTGAAATCGGCGCGAACAGCCGGAGTGACGCTTTCCCAAACGGCACCTTCGCGGGATGCTTCCTCTTTTGTGGTGCAAACGGCTTTTAGTGCATCGTGGAACAGTGCCAACTGGTTTTTGCGGGAACTGGAAAAGTTCCCCACAACTATTTCTGTCATGCCCGTTGCCTTTAGTCGTCGCGGATCATTGATCGATGTAACGCTCACGATTCGAACCATTCCGGCGGGAGGTACCCAGTGAATCGGATTCTGTCGATCGTCGCCGCAATTGCGCCACTTCTCTGTATTTTCTTGATTGGTCACCAGATCGCCGGATTGATTCACACGCCGTCAGCGACCGCTCAATCCTACCGGACGGAACTGGATTCACTCGCGGTTCAGGTGACTCGTGCCGAAAAAGCTGCGAAGATTCAGTTTGAAAGTGAATCGCAAACCGCAGTGATTGAATCGCCCTTCGGGTCAAATCAGCCGGAACCGGTGGTGACTGTTCAACGGCCCGCTGAACCGGTGGCAGTGGTGGACACGTTCACCCGGGAACCGCTTTCGGTTCAGGGGATTCTCAAGGGAGCAAAGCCGATGGCGGTTTTGGTGGATAAAAGTGGAGCTACCTATATCGTCAAATCCGGCGAAACGCTCTTTAATCGAAAAGTCGTTTCCATCGGGAACTCGGGAGTGATTCTTTCGGATAAGTCGGGAAATGAAACTCTTGCGATTCCGTAACAGCGGCATGACCATTGTCGAAGTTATGGTGGCGGTGGTGATTCTCACGATCTCGGTGCCGCTTTTGTTTCAGACGTTTACTGGTGGGATTCGGATTCAAACCCGAAGAGCGATTCAGGAAGAGGCGCTGATTTTTGCTTCGGATTATCTCGAACAGACCAAACTCTCCATACTCAATCCTTCCACCGATCTCCTTCCCTTTGATACGGTTCGCGTCTTTCGAGGCGACACCCTTCGACTCAACCGAACCCGCGATCTCACCGCCACGAATGGTCTTGTGAAAGAGTCATTCACGGTAACCTCCGAAAACCGTTCCATCGTGGCGATCACCCATACGGTTCCAGAAAAGTAACCCCCAGTAGTTTTTCTCCTCTCGT
>DYSA01000186.1 GCA_020726425.1 Fibrobacter succinogenes
AATGGGCTTTCCACGCAGTTCGAGGGGAATCAATATTTGTTCTGGGGCGTAGTCATAGGTCAGTTCAATATACATAGAAATCCTCCATGGTTTAGTGAGTTCAAAATAGCTTTCGGTGAAGAGGGCTGAAAGAGATCTTAAAAAAGAATTGGCGTACCATTTCTGATTCGCCAATACAAAAGGAGAAGGTACCCACGAGGGGCACCACTACAAAATCAATTACACTTTCAACGGGAAACCTGCTTTCGCGAGTCCTTCGATTACCGATTTCTGAGATGATTCGAGAATCTCCGGAGAGAGCGATTTTTCGGGATCTTGGAAAATCGTTCTGATCGTTACGGATTTCTTTTCATCTTCGGGACGATCGAAAATGTCGTACACTTTCGCCGTTGTCAGATTCGCCAGTTTCAGTTTATTCACCGCAGTAAGAATTGTTTCAACCGATTCGTGCTTGTCTGCCCATACGGTGAGGTCGAACACGGATCCGGGGAATTTCGCCAGCGGTTTGTAGTTCACTTTGTCTTTCGGACGAACACTTTCAAACCCTGAGATATCGATAGTGGCAATGGAGAGATTTCCTTTTACCTTAAACTCGGCAGCCACAATCGGGTGAACCGTAGTGATCAAACCAAAATTCTTACCCATGATTTTTACATCAAGTGTTTCATTGGGGTGAATCCCTTTCCAACTGCGATCGGCCATGAGCGAGGGGAATTTGCCATTCGCCGGAACAATTTGCGAAGAGACATTGAGAAATTTGAGCATCCGTTCAACGAGATTCGCCAACTGAACAAAGGTTGATTTCGAACGATCATAAAGTGCAATTGTCACGCAGTTATGTTCATCAGAAAACTCTTTTGATCCGGGAAGATAGGTGCGTCCCAGTTCAAAGAATGCAAAGTTCCCATAGTTTTTCGCGTTCTTTTCACACGCTTCGAGGAACGACGGAATCATAGACGGACGCATGCGATCGTGATCTTTTGACAGTGCATTGATCAGAACAAGTTCTTCGTTGAGCGTGTGCCAGTGTGCTTTTTTGAGAAGCGACTCGCCCACCATCGGGTTGGTCATTACTTCAAGCATGTTCCCGTTCATCACCATGAAATCTTGAATCTTACGGAATGTCTTTTTCGCCGTCGAGAGTTCGGTAGGTTTGATCGCATCAACGCGTGCTTCGGGAACAATATTGTCATACCCAATGATTCGACCGATCTCTTCGATAATGTCCGCATCGTACTCCACATCTTTGGTAGCTCGGAACGATGGCACGGTGAGTGTCAACTTTCCACCGTTGTTAACCACGCCAAACTCGAGACCTTCGAGGATATGAATAATCTCTTCATCGGAAACCATTTTGCCAAGAGTTGTCGTGATCCGTTCGGTGGAAATTTCAACGGTCATAGGTTGATAGTTTCCAACCTGAGGCCCTGACTTTTCGATTGATCCGAGAACGGTTGCGTTCGGGCAGAGTTCGAGAACCAATTCAAGGGCACGAAGCATGGTGCGTTCAAGCGACTGGGTGTCGAGCGACTTTTCGTAGCGCTGTGAACTGTCCGTGCGAAGGCCGATTCGGGTGGAAGTTTTGCGAACGCGAGCATCAACCCAGTTCGCCACTTCGATAAAGATTTTCGACGTAGAATCCTGAACGCCACTGTTCGCTCCACCCATGATTCCCGCGATCACCAATGGTTTCGTGCTGTCTGCAACGACAGTATCGCCGGCGATCAAGGTGCGTTCGATCTCATCGAGCGTAACGAACTTTTCTTCCGCAGTGAGTTCGCGGATGATCACTTTTGAATCATTGATCAGATCACGGTCGAAGATGTGCATCGGGATGCCCAGTTCGAGCATCACGTAGTTTGAAATATCGACGATGTTGTTGATCGGACGGATTCCACAAGCGGTGAGACGATTCTGCATCCACTCCGGCGAAGGTTCAACGGTGACACCATCCACAGAAAGTCCATAGTAGCCAAGACAAGCGGAGTCCTGAACTTCAGGAACAATCGGAGAAATTCCGGTTCCGGTTTTTGCAAGGATCGATTTCGCCCACACATCATCGTAGATTTTCTTTTTCGGAGCTCCGAACACAAGTGCAAACTCGCGAGCCATGCCGTAGTGTCCCCAGAGATCAGGGCGGTGAGTGATCGATTTATTGTCGATATCGAGAAGTGTATCCGCGGGAACATTGAACAGTTCCGCCATGGACACGCCAAGTTTTGTCGATGCGTCCAGTGCCATCAATCCTGAATTGTCTTCGCCAAGACCCAGTTCTTCTTCGGAACAGAGCATTCCGCACGACTCAACGCCACGGATTTTTTTAGGGACAAGGGTGAATCCACTGGGGAATTCAGTTCCCAGCGGTGCATACGGAACGATCATTCCTTCGGCCACATTCGGTGCCCCGCAGACCAATTTTTGAGAATCGGTTCCGTTGTCGATTGTCACCAAATGAAGTTTGTCCGAATCGGGGTGATTTTCAACTGAGACAACTTTTGCCGCAACAATTTTTTTCAAGTGAGCACCAGTAGTAATAACCTCTTCGACTTCGCACGTAGCCATGGTGAATTTCACTCCCAACGCATGGGGATCCATCTCCGGAAGAGCGGTAAATTCATTTATCCAGTTTATTGAAATTTTCATTTATAATCCTATTATTTTGATTTTTATCCGGTAGGGGCACGGCACGCCGTGCCCCTACACGTTTATGCGTTTTGTCGATCCGTCGTTCCAACATTTCGTTGCGTCGTTGAATCGTTGTGTCGTTGAATCGTCCTTAAAACTCCGCGAACTGTTCCGAGAACCGCAGATCGCCGCTGTGAAGCAGTCGAATATCGTCGATTCCGTACCGCATCATCACAAGGCGATCCAGTCCGAGGCCAAAGGCGAATCCATTGTATTTGGTCGTGTCAACTCCGCCAGCCTGAAGCACTTTTGGGTGAACCATTCCACAGGGAAGTAGTTCGACCCAGCCGGTATCTTTACACACTTTACACCCTTTACCACCACAAATCTGACACTCAATATCCAGTTCGAATCCCGGTTCAACGAAGGGGAAGAATCCTGGGCGAAGACGAACGGTTGTTTCCCGTTTGAAAATTTCGGAGAGCAGTGTTTTCATGAAATAGATAAGATTCGCCACAGAGATATTTTCGCCAACCATCATTCCTTCGAACTGGTGGAACGCGATTTCGTGAGACGCATCGGTCTCTTCACAACGGAATACTTTACCGGGACCAACAAATTTGAACGGTGCCTTGTTCGATTCCATACCACGAACCTGAATAGTCGAAGTCTGGGTGCGAAGAAGGTGTTTCATGTCCGCGAACCAGAATGTGTCCTGCATATCGCGAGCGGGGTGTGAATCGGGAATGTTCAGTGCATCGAAATTGTGGAACTCATCTTCGATATGGGGACCGTCAAGAATATCAAATCCCATGGAGATGAAAATGTCTTCGATTTCACGCTGAATAGTGGTTACCGGATGAAATCCCGCTTTGGTCATTCCACGGTCGCGAATTGCTTCTCGGTCAGTAATATCGACCCATGTTTTCGCGAGTTTTTCGTTGATCTCCGCCAGCTCGAGTTCCGCGAGTTTCTTTTCGATCGCTGCGGTCATCACTGTTTTCATTTCGTTGGAACGCGCACCAATTGTGGTTCGTTCTTCCGGAGTAGCATCTTTGAGTCCTTTAAGAACATCAGCAAGAGGCCCTTTTTTTCCCACATAGTGAGATTTAATATTGAGCACTTCTGCACGGCTAGTTTCCGCCGCCAGCTTTTGCTCGAACTCACGCATCATTGTTTCAAGTGTTTCAATCATGGTTCTTCCATTTGGTAGAATTTTCGAATTTACCCGCGGAAAATAGTTTATTTCACCTCTTATATGAGGTGAATCAACGGCAAAGCTCATCCATAAACAGCACTATTGAGTCAACGTCATGTTCGAAAATCAGAGAAAATTTTCACGATGAACTGCAACAACAACCAAATACCTTTTTAGTAGTTACTTTTGTATGTTATTTTTCATCGGAAACGACATGCGTACTTCGTTGTTATTAAAGAGCAAAGCGACATATCTTTTCCTCAATTTTTACCTTGTTTTTCACAAATTCCGAAGTATATACTTAACACTTCAGTTCGTAGTGACAAGAGTCACACCCAGTAACGTTCAAGGAGTAATACCTATGCCCACACTTCTGCGCCCAATCTTCAATGCCATGATCCCAGAAAAAATCCAATCCTCGACATTTGAAGAGCAACGCCAATACACAGTTCTCGTATCAATAATCCTCATTTCAACTCTATTTCTCATAATTTTGGGGGTTATCACATTTTTTCAACACGAAACTCTCCTCTCTCTTCTCGACTTTGGAATCGCGACAATTTTCATAAGCCTTGGAATTTTTCTAAAAGGAACTTCAAAACTGCGCGAAGTCGGAACAGTGGTGATCTCTCTCCTTGCAATCTTTTTTTACTATTTGTTTTATTACAATGGACTAGAACGTTCTACGTGGGTTTGGTATTACACTTTTCCCCTCTGGTCGATTTTTGTTCTGGGGAAAAAGCCCGGAACCGCCATCGCTTTTTTCCTCATGGCAATAACGTTAATGACCCATCTCTTTATGGTTCGAACAGGCCTTGAAAGTACCTTTTCAACGAATATGATGATTCGTTTTATATTGTCATACTCCTGCGTTACCTTTGTTACATTTATAATGGAAGATACTCGAATCGCCATATATACAAAGCTACTCAACACAAATACAGAGTTGAATAACACCATTGAAGAACTCAAGGATGCAAAAGGGCAACTCCATAAACTCACTACACGTGACGCTGTAACAGGGTTCTACAACGAACGCCATTTCAAAGAAATTCTGTCCCTCAGTCTTGCTCATGCGAATCGCTATAATGGACAGATGGCACTGTCTATTATTGAGGTAGACTACTGTTCAAATTTTCAAACACGGTATGGCGAAGATGCGCTCAACGATCTCTACAAAAAAATTGCACTGATTATTCAGCCAATTACTGCGCATGACTCAGACACCGTGTGCAAACTTGAAGGTGGTCGTTTTGCGGTAATTTTTAATAATGTGAATGCCGACTTAATTGAACAGATTGCACATAAAATTCACAAATCAATCGAAGCAGCGAAAATCAATCACGATAAATCACCACTTAAAATTGCCACAGTTTCAGTCGGATCAATCATTATCCCCGCAGAGCACACAACTATGGAATCTTCACGAATATTTTCATTGGCTCTGGCCATTCTGGATCGCACCTCTCAAAACGGGAAAAATTGCGTAAC
>DYSA01000187.1 GCA_020726425.1 Fibrobacter succinogenes
AAGTTGCCATTTCTTAGCATAACAGCTGTAAATACCACAACCTAGGAGATACTATGAGAGCAGCAGCGGATGTGTTTAAACGAGTGTATTCTCGTCTTTCTAAAAATGTTGGTGAATTTGACTTTGATACTTTCCGAAAAAGTGGTGGCAAAGTCATGGATCTTCTCATTGGAGTTCCCTCGTTAAAAGCTCTTTTTGCCGATGTAAAACTCATGTTTTCATTAATAAAGGATTTTAAAACTGGCGCGTATCGAGATGTTTCGTGGGCGACAATTGGGGCGGTGCTTTTTGCTATTGCGTATTTAGTTGCACCGATCGATTTGATCCCAGACTTTATTCCTATTATAGGACTTATGGATGATTTAGCGATTTTCCGAATTGCGATCGCATTTATTCAGGATGATTTATCGCTATATCGCAATTGGAAAGCGGAAGAACGAGAGCTTGCAGTTCGCGAAACTGAGTATGAAATGGTGGAAGATGCACCTGAAAAAGTCGCTGATCCCGAATAGATAGTACTGGATGTAAATACAAAAAGGTCACCGCATAAGTTTGCTGTGACCTTTTTTCTATTCTCAATTCAAGCGAATTTCTCGATACACCAGTGTATTACGCATTTCCGCTTTGATTTATCATGTCAAAATGATACCCGACAATCAAGAACGTTATTACTTCGGGGAGTAGTTTCGGATATCGGAAAATTGATTTTACCACCGATTTTCAGTAATACTTTCGACTTCGATGGAGAACTCCTATTTGCCACATTGATCTTACTACGGCAACCAAATCGTTTTTAGTAAGTGGTGTGGGAACGTAGCGCGGTTTGTAGTGTGCAAAGAACGTGGAAAGTCTTTGATAATATTCTTTAGGTGAATATATTGTGTTGATAATACGCTGGTATCCTTCGATGAGCGCATTGCGATCCATTTTTGGTACGAAGTTAAGAGTGCCGTCGGTATTGTTTCCTGAACTCTCTGTCAGAAGTCTCCCTTCATTGCCGAGGCGGATGTGGAGTTTTGTTCCCCGAAGAGCGGTCAATAATCCAACCATCGCTGTGACGACACCAATATTTTGAATAAACTCAATCTGGCGATCAAATATGGTGTGGTTGTCTGAGTCAAAGCCCACGATAAAACCAGCTTGTACTTGTAGACCGTTTTGCTGAAGTTTTTGGACTGCTTCAGTAAGATTGATTTTCATGTTCTGTGTTTTATTGCAATCGGCCAACGCTTTCTCGTCGGGAGTTTCAAGCCCCAAGAATACCGTGTTGAAATTTGCTTTGGCCATGAGATCCATAAGTTCTTGATCTTCCGCAAGATTGACGGAAGCTTCGGTGAGGAATGTAAATGGATACTTATTTTTTTTCATCCATTCTCCCACAGCGCGAAGAACTTTTTTGACAGCACCCTTGTTGCCGATGAAATTGTCATCAACAAAAAATACTCGACCGCGCCATCCCATTTTCGCCAATGAATTCAGTTCAGCAATTATTTGATCGGCAGTTTTGGTTCTCGGAATTTTCCCGTCGAGCTTGGTAGTATCACAAAACTCACAGTCGAATGGGCAACCGCGAGAAAACTGAAGCAGCATTGTAGAGTAGTAGCTTTTATTGATGAGCGACCAGTCGGGAATCGGGGTGAGTGAAATATCTGGTTTAATTTCAGAACTGTAGAACGGTTTGATTTTACCACCAGATTCAACATCGGCCACAAAGAGCGGCACGGTAATTTCGCCTTCGTTCAGTACAAAATGTGAAACTCCCGGAAAATCGATCATGTTGTCTTCGGAAAATAGTGGCCCACCGACAATTACATTTTTCCCTAAACCAGTGACTTTTTTGATCAGTTGCAAAACTGATTCCCGTTGAACTACCATGGCACTGATACACATAGTCTGCCTATAGAATTAGTGACTCCTTGAGTTTTTCAACATTGAGGTTGACTAATCTATTTTCCCATGAATTAGGCATAAGCGCTGATACAGTAAGAATTCCCAAAGGATGAAAGGCGGTGCGTTTTGAGATAAATTTCATGGCATGTGAGAAACTCCAGAATTTTTCAGGGTACTCTGGATAGAGGAACAGAATTTTTTTTGACATTAGATCTCAATCAATAGGGTAGACCGTCAATATACTCTTTATATTTCAATTAGTTTTCTAAGTGATTCATTTTTAGGGAAATATATTTATGTCGTGCAATGTTTGACTTACCTAGTGAGTTGCCAGTGGTAGTGTTAGCTCTTCGAACTGCTCGAATTTTAGTCTGCCAGATTAGTTGGCATTTAAAAAATCAATTCGACAAATTTTTTCCACCTTTATTATTTCATCAATTCACGGTTTGATCGTATTTTACCTCTCTAAAAGATCAGATTTTCAAAGGGACAATAATGAAAAAACTACTTTCTTTCTTAGCGATCGCCGGTAGCCTTTCGGCAATAGATTTGCCGGTATATCACGAAACGATGGCCAATGGTTTGGAACTCTTCGTGGTTCCTGATACCAACGTGGCCGTGGTTTCATGCCGTCTGTACTATAAAATGGGATCTTACTACGAAGGCCCTGGCACAACCGGTTTGTCTCACATGTATGAACACATGATGTTTAAGGGTACAAAGCGTCTAGGGACAACCGATTACGCTAAAGAAGTTCCATTTATGAACCGCATCGATTCTATGGATCAGGAGATTGTTCAGCTTAAAGCGGCGGGACATGCTGAAGAGGATTCATTGATTCAGGCAAAGCGGAAATCAATCTTTGCGACCCTTGATTCTCAGCGGGTGTACATAAAAAAAGACGAGATCTGGTCGATCTTTGAAAAGAACGGTGCCACTGATCTGAATGCGTGGACCGGTGATGATCTTACTGCATATATTGTTACTCTTCCGGCGAATAAAGTGGAACTCTTTTTCAATGTCGAAGCGGATCGCATGGAAAATCTGGTCCTTCGCGAATTTTACAGTGAACGGGATGTGGTTACCGAAGAGCGACGGATGCGGTATGACAATCGTCCCATTGGTCGTTATTGGGAACGGTTAAATTCACTTTTTTATGCCGCTTCGACATACCGTAATCCCACAATTGGTTGGTATTCGGAGATTCGCAATTTCACCGTTGAAAAAATGCAGGAACACATCGATAAGTACTATCGACCAGACAACGCCATGCTAATTCTCAGCGGAAATATCTCGGTGGAAAAGGCAAAAGAGTTGACCGCGACCTACTTTGGTCCCATCGAAAAACCGAATAAACCACTCGAAGCGATCGTGACCCGCGAACCGGATCCGATTGGAGAAGTTCGGTTTACTCACATTAGCGATGGTGAACCGCGATTGGATATGATGTTCCATACTCCTGGTTATCCCGATTCGTCACTTCTCGCCCTTGATGTGGTTGAAAATATTCTCAGCGGAACGAGCGGACGGCTGTATAAACGGCTGGTCGAAGAGAGTCAACTCTGCACGAACGCCGGTGCGGGAAACTCTTGGCAGAAACACGAAGGGTATTTCCAGATTTGGGCGAGTCTCAAGGCGGGAACAGATCCGAAAGCGGTGGAAGCAATTATTCTCGAAGAGCTTGAGAAAGCGGCGACCTCAGAACCTTCGGAAGCGGAACTGCTTCGCGTGAAAAACAAATTGAAATTCAATTTCCTTGGTGGGTTGAGCGATCTCGAAGGAATTTCCGATCAACTGGCCTTTTTCAGCAAGCTCGGGAATTGGAAACAGATGCTCACCTATGCCGATGATATTTCCGCTGTCAAATCTACGTCATGGGCAGTAGAAAAGTATCTCGATCCAGACTATCGCACCGTGGGAATCCTGATTAATCCGAAAGAGGAGGCAAAATGAAATCATTAAATACCAAAGCGATTCGAACTGCGAGTATAATCGCCGGGATAGTTGTGGCTTCACTTGCCGCTCAACCGATTGTACACCCAGACTCTCTGACCTTTGCTCCTTTGAACTGGGAGATTCCGGACGGAGCGGCGTATCGATCAGAAATCAAAGGAATGCCACTCTATTACGCTCAGGAAAAACTTCCTCTGTTTACTCTTCAGTTGTCATTCAAGGCCGGAGAAATCTACGGGCAGGGAACCAACGGAACCGCGGCTCTCTACCGATCGATCTTGAAAAATGGCGGAACAGCAAAACATTCACCGCAGGAGTTGGACTCCATTCTTGATCTCTATGCGATCACCCTTGCTGTTTCCGGAAGTGATTCAAAAACGGTGATCACGTTAAGCGGATTGGCGGAACAGTTTACCCGAGCTACAGATCTTTTGGCGGAACTTATTGCTTCGCCGTCGTTCGATGAAAAACGATTGGCTCGCGATAAAGCGATGCTCAAGGAAAAACTGGTACATCAGTTTGACAATCCCGGCCCGGTAATGATGGCTACGTGGAAAAAACTGATCTACCCGAATTCAAATCAGTCCCGTCTGCTCGTGGCTTCGGAAGTGGATGCGGTGACCAATGAGTCACTTCGCACATTCCACAAAACAGTGGTTGAACAGTCGCCGTTGATTGCCACATTTGCTGGATCGATCGGCAAAAAGCAGGTGGAACAGGCGATCGCAAAACTGTTTCCTTCAAAGCGAACCGTGAAAGAACCGGCGGTGATTGTTCCCCGTATCGAACCAACTCATTCGCTGGTGATTGTTCAGAAACCGATCAATCAGGCGTATATCATTACCGGTCAGCCGATGTTTAAGCGTCCCGATGAACGCTATTATCCACTGAGTATTTTTAATGAAATTCTCGGGGCAGGAGGATTCAATTCGCGATTAGTTACCAAGGTTCGATCTGATGCGGGATTAACCTATTCGATAAGTTCAACCATGGAATCGAATTATCAATACGAAGGAACGTTCAGTGCTTCGCTTTTTACGAAATCAGAAAGTGTGAATCACGCTCTCGGATTGACCGTAGAGACAATTCGAAAGACCCTTGCGGAAGATCTCTCTGATAATGAGATTAACGAAAAAAAATACTCTTTCGTGGCATCACTTCCGTCTTCATTTCGGTCTGGATCTGACATTGTTTCGACCTATCAGGAGAATGAATTGATGGGACGGGCAATGGATCACTACCGATCTTATCCGGCAAAACTTGCATCGATCTCTACGGAACTGGTGAACAAAACCGCTCGCGAGACAATTACGCCGGATACATTTGTCACGGTTATTGTTGGCGACACCACAGAATTGTTCAAGGCTGAACCGTGGAACGGTGTTGATATCAAAACGATGGCTCCACTGATCCTTTCAGAAGAAGATCTCATCAATTTCAATTCAAAATAGAGGTGTTGGAATTTTGATA
>DYSA01000188.1 GCA_020726425.1 Fibrobacter succinogenes
TTTGAAAGTTTTCGAATAATCATCTCTATATCTTCTGAAAATTCAGTGTCCTTAGAAATTCTGTCGGTAATTGTTTTTTCCGCGTGGACAACGGTGCTGTGATCGCGTCCGCCAAACTCCATACCCACTGCTTTTAGTGAAAAAGAGGTGTGTTTGCGAGCGATATACATTCCCACCATTCGGCAGAGTGCTACTTCCTGACTGCGTCCCTTTCCCAGAAGCATTTTCCGGTCCACACTGAAATGATCGCAACAAAACGAGATGATTCGTTCGACTGAAAATTTTTGATCGTCAGACAAGAGTCGTTGATTGAGAGCATTTTCTGCCATTTTTACGGAAATTAAAGATTTGTCGAGTGATGCAGTCGCAAGAATTTTAATGATGATTCCTTCGAGTTCTCTAATATTGGCGGGGCCTTTTTCTGCAATAAATGAAATTACATCGAGAGGGAGATCCAGTTTTTTCTTGCGGGCCATTTCAGTGAGAATTGCCATGCGCGTCTCAATTTGTGGTTCTTGGATCTCTACTGCAAGTCCCCACTGAAGTCGTGAAATCAAACGTTCTTCGGTTCCGAGAAGTTTTTCAGGTGATCGGTCTGAAGTAAAGACCATCAATGAACCTTTTTGATGCAGTGTGTTGAATATGCGAAACAGTTCGATTTGGCACTGAGTTTTTCCAGAAATATGCTGAATTTCATCCATGAGAAGGACATCGCATTCGGCAAATGTTTTGAAAAATCGTTCGTATTCTTTGCCTCCATCCTTTGGTTTTTTGCCTAGAGCGGCTGAATAGTTGTAGAAAAACTCTTCTGTGGTGGTGAGAACAACTTTGAGTTTTGGCCGTTCTTTTCGAATTCTATTTCCCACAGCATGAAGGAGATGTGATTTTCCTGATCCTACTTCACCGTATATGTAAAGCGGTGAAAATCGACGAGAATCTTCGTGGAGAGGATCGTTGGAAACAGTAACGGCACTTTTTAGTACAAAATTATTGTCATGGCCTGCAATAAACCCGTCAAAAGTAAAATCGGAATTGAGCGGATGCTGAAATGGTGACAGTTCAGGTTCTGGTTCCGCTGGTATTACTTTTTTAACCGGTTCAATAGTTTCATCATCTGCAACGATTGGCTTTTGCTTTTTCGGGACGGGAGCGCTCTCTTCAGTGGTGAGTCGAACTTCTTCGATGGTACTGTCAATTGCGTGAGCTGCTTCGCAAATTTTGTCTTTAAAATTGCTGTAGATATAGTCGTAATTGAATTGATCTGCAACTTTTAGCAAGATTATTCCATTGGCGATATGGAGAATTTTCAGCGGTCGGAGAAATGATTTAACAAAGAGATCCTTTGCAAGCTTTCTTACAACCATCTCTTCAAGTATGCGATTCCACAGTTCTTCTTTCGTCATATCGACCTACTCTACAACAGTTTAACAAGCGTTCTGTCCCGAGTAATATACACGTTCAGAACAACGAAAAAGTGACTATTCAATATATACGAAATGGGATTGACAACAGGATAGGAAAATAACCATATTAGGGGGTAAATTTTTTAGGATTGATTTTATCGGGAGACAACGATGAAAAGAACATTTCAGCCCTCCAATAGAAAACGGGCTAACAAACACGGGTTCCGCGCTCGTATGGAAACAGCCGGTGGACGTGAAGTTATTAGAAGACGCCGTGCAAAAGGTCGTAAAAGACTTACGCCAGCTCACAACTAATTTGGTGAAGAACAGCTATAAAAAGCCGTTCCGCATATCGACGCAGAAAGATATTGTTTTCCTCCTTGAAAATGGAAAAAGGTGGAAAAGCAATATCTTTACTGTTATATACCATAAAAACAGTGGAACTCAGGATCGATTCGGCGTACTTGTTTCAAAAAAGAACGGGATCGCTGTCGAACGGGTGCGAATCAAACGGGTCTACCGTGAAGCTTTCGTAACAACTCCTGTGGAGCCGGATACCTTCTTTGATATTCTGGTTCGTCCGCGATACGGTACTGATCATCAGTTCCATGAAGTAAAAGGTGAGTATGAGCGGTGGCGTAAAAATGCAGTTCCGGCGAATCCTCGCTGAACTGGTCTATTTTGGAGTGCGATTTATTAAACGATTGTTCTTCATGCAAGATGGAACGTGCCGATTTGAACCGACCTGTTCACAATACACGCGCGAAGCGATTCAGCTTCTTCCACTCCATAAAGCACTTCCCAAAATCATTCGCCGAGTCAGTCGCTGTCATCCTCGAGGAGGATTTGGCTATGATCCGGTTATACCCAAAAATGTAAATCAGAAGGAGAAAATGTGAATAAAGATAAAATTGCAATGTTTGCATTGATTATTGCAACCCTGCTGTTTTTCCAGAGTCCTGTTGGTGATTCTGTTGTAGCGAAATTTTTCCCCGCTAAAAATGTTCCCGTAGCGGACTCTACAAATGCCGCTGATCAACCTGAAGCTTTGTTGACAAAAGTTGCTGCTCCAGCATCGGCACGTTTGACTGGCGAAGATTCCCCGATCGTTGATACAGTTGCTGTCGCAGCGACACCTGCGGTAACTGATTCAACCAATTCGACTACTGCTGATTCGACAGTTGCTGTTGCACCTGTAGCTCCGGTTGCTCCAATAAAGCCCGATACCACAACTATTGAAAATGATCGCATTCGCTTGGTTGTTGCCGGTGATGGTGCGCGAATTATCTCTGCAAAGTTGAAACGCTATTCATACGCAAAAGAGATGGGTCATGGCGATTCAATTCCGGTTGAACTTGTCGCTGATCCAGCACGTGGATTTGCTGGTGCGGCTATTAATAATCAGTCGTTGAATAAATCAATTTTTGTGTACGCAAAAGGTGCTGATGGCCGACACACATTTACCACATTGGTCAATGGCGTTGAAGTGAAAAAGAGTTTTGTCTTTGCTGACAGCAGCTACGTTGTTGGGTATGAACTTGAGAGTGCTCTCTTGAAAGGCGCCAGCGCTTCGATTTTGTTTAGTTCGGGGATTTCAGAGACTGAGACAAAAGATAACTGGGGAATGACACGAAATCCTCGGCTTCTTTCTATCAAGAGTGGTAAAGACCTTGAAAAGATAAATAAAAAATTTGATCGCAAAAGTGTTGCCGGTAAGTTTGACTGGGTGACAATGAGCTCAGCCTATTTTGCGGTAGCAGTAATGCCTTCGTCTATTCAGGATGGCGCGGTGGAAGCACTTTCTGAACAGATTACACCTGCTCCAAAAGATAAACCGGGAAATCTGATATACAGTTTTGCTCACACTGCAAATGCAGTTGGAAGCAAATCAAATTATGATATCTATTTTGGTCCAACAAAAATTACTGAATTACAGGCGCTCAACGTAGGTCTGAACAAAACGGTGTTTTCTGGGTGGAAACTGTTTTTCGGCGCAAATATGTGGTTCCCAGCGATCTGCGAATTTACGCTGTGGTTGATGAATGCTTTTTTCATTGTATTCCATGACTACGGGATTGCGATTGTTTTGATTACCGTGATTCTTCGCTTGGTGACATTCCCGCTTACTCAGAGCAGTATGAAATCGATGTCGAAAATGCGTGATCTTCAGCCAAAACTTCAGGCTGTGCAGGAGAAATACAAAAACAACCCGCAGATGCTTCAGGCGAAAATGATTGAGCTCTATCGCGAAGAAGGGGTAAATCCTCTCTCCAGCCTTGGCGGATGTATTCCTATGCTTCTTCAGATGCCGATTATGATTGCGGTGTATAACGTGGTGAGTAAAGCAGTGGAACTTCGCGGTAAGTCTACGGTTCTTGTGCCGTGGGTAAAAGACTTGTCTCAGAAGGAAGCTCTTATTAATCTTCCGTTTACGATTCCCGTCCCATTCACTTCGGGATATGACACGATTGCGTTACTTCCGTTGATTATGGCAGTGCTCATGTTTGTTCAGACTAAAATGAGCATGAAAGGTGCAAACTCCAATGATCCAAATCAGATGATGATGTTGTACATGATGCCCGTCATGATGTTCTTTATGTTCTACAATATGCCTGCTGGTTTGACTGTTTACTTTACTTTCTCAAGTATCCTTCAGATTGTTCAGCAGTACTTTGTTGATCGAGCTAATGCGAAAAAGAGTAGCTCGGTTACTATTGTAAAATAGATCGATTACTGCGAGAATTTTTAAAGGCGATCCTTCGGGGTCGCCTTTTTGTGTACAAGTGGAACAATAACAGAATTGTAAAATTTGAATTGTGCAGTAAATTCGATAGTGTAAACTCTTCTTATGGTAATTTTTCCCATAAGTTGTTTTGAAATGGCGAAATCATTTGGGAAACCGCTCTAATAGGCGGTACTATATATATATTTGATACGAAAATTTTAAGTTCTTTTTTGAGAGGATTACTATGCTGAACATCGATCTTACAGGGAAAATTGCTTTTGTTGCCGGTCTTGGCGATGACAACGGATACGGTTGGGCAATTGCAAAACGTCTTGCTGAAGCGGGTGCAACAGTTCTTGCGGGAACATGGCCTCCTGTATATGAAATTTTCACCAAATCACTTGAACGGGGTAAATTTAACACTAAACTTCACGATGGTGGCGAGTTGAAATTTGGTGATGTGTTTGCTCTTGATGCGGCTTTTGATAACATGGACGATGTTCCTGCTGAAATCCGTGAAAACAAGCGCTATGCAGAACATGCAGGTTTCACAATCAGCGATGTGGCAAAACTCGTTGAAGCAAAATATGGGAAGATCGATATTCTTATCCATGCTCTTGCCAATGGGCCTGAAGTTAAAAATGATCTTCTCAAAACAAGTCGCAATGGATACCTTGCGGCATTTTCTGCTTCTTCGTACTCTCTTGTTTCGCTTGTGCAGAACTTTGCACCGATCATGAACGAGGGCGGCGCGGTTCTTTCTCTTACCTATCTTTCTGCAGACCGGACAATTCCGGGATACGGTGGTGGTATGGGTGCGGCAAAAGCAGCACTTCAGCAGGATACCCGTACACTTGCATTCGAATGTGGCCGTGCGTATAAAATCCGCGTGAACACCATTTCTGCAGGACCACTTGGTTCACGTGCCGCAAAAGCTATTGGATTTATCGGCAAGATGATCGCTTATTCAGAACTGAATGCTCCATTGACTCAGCCTTTTGTGGCTGACCATGTTGGTGCAACAGCGGCGTTCCTCGTATCGCCTCTTGCGGGAGCGATTACTGGTTCGACGGTCTATGTAGACAACGGAATGCACTCAATGGGTGTTGGTCCTCACGGCCTCGAAGATCTCTAAGATTCTTTCCCCTATGATTTAAAAGGAACTGCTTCGGTGGTTCCTTTTT
>DYSA01000189.1 GCA_020726425.1 Fibrobacter succinogenes
CTGTAAGCGGATTTATTGTTCTTTTTTTCATCTGCTTAAAATAGATCATGGTTCGCTTTATTTCGGGTAGTTACTTATATACGTCAAGACATATTCATGTGATTAAAATAATCGATGAGAATTTGATGAGGCGGTGTAAAAATGGTTCAGGAAAGTGAGACAATTACTCTGTTTGATGTCCCTGTTGGTATCGATCAAACATTTTTTGTTCATTTTCCATGTAACGGGTGAACTTATGGGGGATTTCCATCTCTACAGAAAGCATTTCACCGGTAATAGGGTGCGGAAAAGCGATTTTTGTCGCCGCAAGGAACAATCCTTTGTGCAGTGGCGTGTTTTTTCGATCTCCGTAGAGCGTATCTCCCGCAATGGGGAATCCTGAAGAGGCACAATGAATCCGCAATTGGTGTGTTCTTCCGGTGTGAGGCGATAATTGGAGAAGAGTAAGTGTAGAACTGTGAATTGAAGAGCTGGTGCGAATCTTTTTGAAGCTGCTGTGGCACTCTTTGCCTTCGATGGGGAGAAGAAGTTCTCCGCTATCCGGAGTTTCGCCAATACAGACGGCATGATAGGTTTTTTGCACTTTGCGACACTCGAAAAGATTCCCTAGAGCGATGTGTGCTTTGGTCGTTTTGGCTATAATCAGCACTCCAGAGGTTTGCGAGTCCAGGCGATGTACCGGTCGCGGAACCGGAAGGGCATCCGGTTCGTTCGAGAATCCAATATTTCCGGCGAGACCGTTTTGAATCGTCTTGAAATAGTTTCCACTCACCGGAATTCCCGCTGGTTTGTTAATTATTGCCAAGAAATTGTCTTCGTAGAGTACCGAAAGGTCAATTTCAAACCTTCGTGAAGAGGGCAACGTGCCTTCGATGAGTTCGACGACCATTCCTTCCATCATGAATCGCCCGGTTTCCGCGGGTTTTCCATCGATATACAGATCACCTCGTTTAATTGCTTTTTTAACTCCCGCTCGCGAAGGAAGAAGTTCCAGAACTGCGATACAGTACTCTTGAAAACGAACGCCGTTGAACGCTGCAGTGACGATGTGTCGTTCGCGAACAACGCGGTGTAGCTCTTTTTCTTCTTCCATAGACATTTATTTCCCGAAAATCTTTTGAGCGAATGGTTCCAGTAGTGCAGTGAGAATGAAAAAGTCCTCTGTGATCGATTCTACTCGAGGTAATCGAACAGTATTTGCTATTCCGCTAAATGAGGCGATTGTTTTGGCGTTGTCTGCATAGATTTCTTCGTCAAATTGCGTTGGTGCAACCAAATTATCGATCAATACGATGCCGATTATGTCAATTTTCGTCTGTTTTGCCGATTCAATCGCCGCGAGGGCCATAGAGATTGAACCGATGCGATTCGTGGCAACTAAGATCGATTTACACCCGAGTTGAGCAATCAAATCGGCGTTGGTGGCAGTGTCTGAAAGAGGGGAGAGGATTCCGCCGGCAGTTTCTACAATTGTCATGCGAAATCTCATGTGAAGTTCTACAAGACACTGTTGAATCAGATCAAAACTGATTGCAGTAATCTCTTTTTTGGCAGCAAGGTGAGGTGAACAGGGTGTCATGAGCAGAGAGGGAGCGCAGTAGTGGTAAAGTTCACGAGGAATTTCAAATTCACAGAGTTGTTCGATTGTGGAGAGATCGGGAGAGATTTTTCGACCATTTTCCGCAAGAATTGATCCGGTTTGAACGGGTTTCATGGCAATTGACTTGCCGTTGATCTTTTTTGAGAGTGAAAGAAGGGCCGCAGTGATAACGGTTTTTCCTGAATCAGTATCCGGAGCTATTATTGCTATACTTTTCATGATTCCTCGTTTATAGAATGATAAAAAATATATCCTGCAGGCATACTTTAAAAGCAGAAGGGCGAATCGCAATGATTCGCCCTAGAAAAATTCAGGAAATGGCAGTTTTAACAATCGATAACATCGGTTGAAGCGAGAAGGTCATGAATACAGCGGCGATCTTCACGGAAAATAAAGCAGTAATCGACGATTGAAAAAATTCCAACAACAGAATTAATCAGTGAAGGCACGAGTGAACGAAGGAGAACTGCAATTACAAAGCCGGGATTCTCTCCAGTATCACTTTTTATGATTTTTATTTTCATCATTCGTTTACCGATAGTTTGGCCACTCATGGTGAGAATATAGAGTTGGTATCCACCCAAAATAATCAACAAAATCACGCTGAGGCCAATGCCAAAAAGTAGTTCTATCGGTGAATCCAGTGGATTATCATGGGATTGAGTGATGATCAAACTAAACATCATCGGGATCAATGGAATGAGACAGATTAATGAAACAGCCCCATCGATTAACTGGGCCAGTAGCCGATTCATACGTGTCGCTTTTTCTGTGGCGGTATTTTTTTTCGAAGAGAAGGTGAAAATGCCATCGGAAGCACTCAGAATCGATTCATCAGAAGATGATGCAACGTCTAACGTTGCCGAAGTTTGCAGTGATTCTCCACAATTCTCACAAAAACGGGATGAGTGATCGTTCAGAGTGGCGCAAACGGGACATCTCATTGGTACTCCTTTAAAAATGACAAAAAAATGTCGATTATTCAATATAGAAGATTGAGTATGACTTGAGTTGACTGAGCTTGTAAATGTGTAGCAATTTTTTATGAGAAAAAACGTGCGAGTACGGTGAAACGGTCAGTGGATTAAAAAGTATCGCCTAAATCAGAGCTGAATACTGGAGTGGGTTCACTTTTGACTTGTATATAAGCGAAAAAGAGCACCACGAAGAGTGCTCTTATAATCAGACAGCGTTCATTCAACAACTAGAACGGAAGATCGTCCTCGACCGGAAGTGTCGGAGCAATCGGTGCCTGTTGAGTAGGAGCGTTGTAGCGAGGAGCAGACGTATTTGGCATTGGAGCAGATCCGCCTCCGTAGCCACCGTTGCTTGATGCGCCAAAACCTGAGTCGGGGAATCCTCCGAAATCATCATTGCCAAATCCTGAATCCATGGGAGGTTCACCGAAACTCTGATCGCCACCGAAACCGGCGGTGCGATTGTTGTTTTGGTATCCACCCTGATTTTGAGGTTGTCCAAATCCGCCTTGGTTCTGGTATCCACCCTGTTGAGCTCCACCAAAACCGCCGCCCTGTTGCTGGCTACCCATTTTGTCGAGCATCTGCATTCCCGATGCAACGATTTCTGTTTTATACTTTTTTTGACCGTTGTCTTCCCATGAACGGGTCGAAAGTTTTCCTTCGATGAAAACAGAACTTCCCTTTTTGAGATACTGCGCAGAGATTTCTGCGAGTCGATTCCAACAAACGATATTATGCCACTCTGTCTGTTCCTGACGCTGGCCATTTTTGTCGGTGTATTTGTCTGTTGTTGCAAGAGTAAATGATGTTACTGTTGCGCCGCCGGGGGTTTTGCGAAGTTCTGGGTCGCGGCCAAGATTTCCAACGAGAATAACTTTATTGACAGATCCTGCCATGAAAACGCTCCTTTTTGAAGTACACTTTTTTGCACAAATTGATACTGTTGCCGATTCGGCTGGGAATCATTCTACGGCATGATAGCCGTAAATGCAACCGGTAAGTCTCAAATATATTATTTTTAACGGGTAAACACGAAACATAAAGGGTGGTATAGTGGTTAAATTTACTAAAAATGCACCAATTGCCATGGTCACAGCGTATGATGCACCCACAGCTCGGCTCGCAGAATCCGCGAAAATTGATATACTCTTGGTCGGTGACAGTGTTGGTCCTAATATGTTGGGATATGATTCGGTTCACCAAGTAACTGTCACTGATATTTGCCATCACGTGTCGGCGGTTCGAAGAGGTGCTCCGAATTCTCATATCATGGCGGACCTTCCGTGGGAAGCGGTTGCAGATAATTCACCCACAAAAGCTGCTCACGCGGCGGCGGCGATTATTGCGGCCGGAGCTGATTCCGTTAAAATTGAAGTAGAACATGGACGGATCGATCTTCTCACGGAAACCATTGCAAAAGGAATTCCAGTTTGCGCTCACGTTGGCTATACGCCGCAGTCTCCTGAGTTGGCTGTGACGGTTCAGGGAAAAGATTTCGATCGCGCTTGTGAAATTATTGAGCTTGCACGAATCGCTGAAGATGCGGGATCATTTATGCTTTTAATGGAGTTGGTTCCGGCGGAACTGGCAAAATTGATTACCGATAAGTCGGAACTTCCCACAATCGGAATTGGCGCAGGGCCGTTCTGTACCGGTCAGGTTCAGGTGATTTACGATATTACCGGATTCTCTTCGCGGATATTCCGTCACGCGAAACTGTTCGCCGACAGTGCTTCACCTATGAAGGCCGCTTTCACCGATTACCGCAATGAAGTTCACGCAGGAACTTTCCCCACTATGGAAAACTGTTCCGCTATGAATCCCGATCTTTTTAACCAAGTTTCAGCATGGAGCAAAATCAATGAGTAAATCCTACAAACAGGAACTTCTCGCCGTATTAGCAATAGCAAAACGAGTGGGACATTTTCAGATTGAACGGCAGAGTACTTTGGGGAAAATTAATCTCAAAGAAGATCGTTCACCATTTACCGAGATCGATGTCACCAGCGAAAATATGATTCGCGATGATATCCTCGATCTATTCCCCGAAGATGGATTTCTTGGCGAAGAGACTGGAACAAAAGAGAGTACGAACGGACGCACGTGGATCGTGGATCCGCTCGATGGAACTCGTCCCTATATTCACAATATTCCGACCTTCTCTACTTTGATCGCTCTGGAAGAAAATGGTGAAATCGTTGTGGGAGTCTGCACACTTCACGGTTTGGGAGAAACCTACTGGGCGACCAAAGGTGGCGGAGCATTTTGTAATGGTAAGCCAATCCACGTTTCTAAAACCGCCACGGTTTCCGATTCTATGGGAACCGCCCTTGGCCTAGTGGAAGCGGCGGACACGGACACTGCAAAAAAACTCTACAAATCCATGCAGGGGTGGGAGTACACCTATGGGTTCATGGATGCTTATTCATATATGAGCGTTGCGGCGGGGAAACTGGAAGCGTGTGTAAGTCTTATTGATATGCCGTGGGATCGTGGCCCCGCAGCAATAATTGTTGCTGAAGCCGGCGGTCGGGCGACTAATCTCGCGGGCGTTTCGACACTGTATGACACTCATTATATTGTCACCAATGGTGCGATTCACGATGAACTTCTCGGACAGTTACAATAATTTATCCCGATTGCCCAGTTGAGGCAGGAGTTTCGATTCGGCAAACTAAAGCCACAG
>DYSA01000190.1 GCA_020726425.1 Fibrobacter succinogenes
ACCCATAACTAATTCCCACTTTTCCCGCCACGAGTCGAAGTTCTTGAGAGTTTTCGATGATTTCTCCGATAATCCGCTTATTAGGGATCTGAATCAGTTCGCCATCGTTATCGCGAAGGTAGGTCATGGGAAGGGTAATTGATTCTACTCGCCCTGAAATTCCGTGGATGGTAATTAAATCGCCCAGCCGAAAGGGACGACTGAGAATGATTGCCAATCCCGCGGCGTAGTTGGCAATCGGAGCCTGAATGGCAAAGGTTGCCCCAAATACACCGGCACTGAGTGCGGCAATCAACGGCGCGATAGTGATTCCCAGTTTTGAAAGGGTGACCATGATCGTTAACGCGAGAACGAGAATACGGGATACTCCAGCAAGAAAATTGAGAAGTGTTGGATCCAATTTTTCATTTTTTGATCCTGTTTTGATCACTAAGCGCTGAGTCCAGTTGCTCAATACCAAACCAATAATGAAAATGATAATCGCCGCAACAATCTGCCATGAGTATGTTTGAAGATAGGTTATTCCTGTGTTTACCAACCCTTGGACGAAGGCAAATTCCTGTACTATTTTTTGCGAAGCTTCGGCAACAGCAGCAGTTGCAACCAGCGAAGTATCTATCGTTTCAAAGGCCATTGCAATCCTCATTTCATAAAATCAAACAAATTTCGTAGAATATACCGCATGGAACCGTTTTGAATCGAGTAATATAAGCGGTTCATAGCGGGGAAGATATTATTTTCTACTCGGTGAATTTGAAACACTTTATTCTGGAGCAATAATGAATCGTCTACCAAAACTTTTTCGATTTGCAATCATACTACTGATTCCATTCATTACCGGGTGCGCCTACTTTAACACTTTGTGGAACGGTTGGCAGGCATTTGATCAGGGGGTGAAAGCGAAAAAGAAACTGATTTCTGAAAAAATTGACACGACTCAAATTGCAAACTCAACGAAAAAAGATTTTGAACGGGCGGTTCAAAAAGCGGAAAAAACGGTGAGTGCCTATCCCAAAAAACACAAATACCATGATGATGCGTTCTATCTAAAAGGTCGATCACTGTTTGAGTTGGGAAGTTTTCCCGATGCAGCTCTCGCATTCACAACTCTTCAGAAATACTATTCTGAAAGTTCAAGAATTCCTGAATCATGGTTTTGGTTGGGAAAAAGCTATGCGGCAAGTGGCGATTATCAAAATGCGGAACTGGCCTATCGATACTGTCTCGATAATTATCCGGAACTCAATAAAAATCAAGAAGTAACTTTGCTTCAGGCAGAACTTGCTGTTTTCACAAAAGGAAAATCACAGGCGATTCCATTCCTCGAGGAAGCGCTTAAACGAGTGAATAATCCTGAACGCCGGCTTTCAATTATTAACCGGTTGGCGGGACTTTATATCGATTTTTCTCAGTACGATAACGCATTGAATCACCTTACAAAAATTCCCGGATTCAACAAAGAGTATCGCGATCTCTATTTCGAAGCGCGAATGAAAGAGTTGCTTTGTTATAGTGAACAAAACGAGTATGAAAAAGCAGAAGCTGTTTTAGACTATCTTTTGAAAAATCGTCACTACGTTGATCGTCACGCGGAACTTCGTTTGGAAATGGCACTTCTTTATCTTCGCGAAAACCGCATCTCTGAAGCGCGCAAACTTCTTCTCGACTTGACAACTTCGCTGAAAACCGATGAAACAGTAGCTGTTTCGTGGTATAAACTTGCAGGGATCTATATCGATATCGACAGTAAGTTAGCCGAAGGAATTACCGCTCTTGAAAAAACACTCTCCTTGACAAAAGATTCGGAACTGCGCGCAGATGCAAAACGGCGCCTTACGGGTCTCCAATCCATTAAAATTTACAGCGATTCTCTAAATGTTGGTATTCCGGACACTGTTGATGAATGGGAACTTCGCTTTAAGCTGGGTGAACGGTATTGGCTCGATGCAAAACTTCCCGATTCGGCATTGGTGCAATACGATAAAATTCTTGCAGATGCAACGGTTTCAAAACCAATTTTTGTGAAAACACTTTTCTCAAAAGCATGGATTCTTCAGGAAATGAAAAAAGATACCGGTGCGGCAAAAGAGATCTTTGGACGGTTGGTTACTGACTACTCCAGTTTTGCCGAAGCGAAAGAGTCACAGCGACTTCTCGATCTTCCTGTTACTATTATGATCCGCAAAGATTCAGCAGAGATCAAGTTTAATGAAGCTGAAGAACTTCGCCTTAAAACGAGTGGTTATTCGAAAGAGGTGTACTACTCTTATCTACTTACGGCGGTGAAATTTCCCGATGTGAAAGATGTGGCTGCAAAATCGCTCTACGCGGCGGGATGGGTTATCAATAGCCGGGATGATGGATCGGAAACGGTGGATACATCGGCGGCGAAAATATTCGGTCGACTCTGCCGAGATTATCCCGAATCAGATCAGTGTAAGGCTGTGACGAAAATGCTTCAACAGGAACAAGTAAAAGGATTTATAGATTCATATACCAAGTTCCTCGAAGAGAAAACGAAAGAGCCAGATGCTGTGGATACGGAAGTTCTTGCGGCTGAAAAAACCGAAGAACCGACCAAGGATCTTCCGCCAATAGAAATTCCTGATTTTACACGGTGGTTTCAATGATCATTGGGATTGGCAACGATATTATCGATGTCCGCCGGATTGAAAAGACGCTGGCTAAAAGTCATGGAGAACTTTTCAAACGGCGCGTTTTTTCAGAAAAGGAGATCGCCTATTGTGGTAAGATGGCAGCTTCAGCACCTCATTTTGCCGCTCGCTGGGCACTGAAAGAGGCGTTTTACAAAGCACTTCCCGAAGATCTTCAGCCAATCTCACACTGGCAAGCAATCGAATTGATTCGTGTAAGTGGTTCAAAACCAATGATTTCGATTATTGACAATCATTTGGCAGAACAGTTTTTACAGAGAAAAATTGTCGTATTTCACTCTATAAGTCATGAAAAAGAGTACTGTACCGCCGTTGTCATTTTGGAACAGCGGCCCTAACGGATTTCCTCGCACATTATTAAAACTACTGTTGTTAGAAAAGAGAATTAAATGAGAATAGTTACTCGTCCCGATTTTGATGGTGTTGTGTGCGCGGTATTTCTTCGTGAAATATTTGGGAAAGATCTGCCAATTCTTTGGGTTGAACCGTTTGAAGTGCAGGCTGGTGAAGTCGAGACAATCGAAGGGGATATTATTGCGAATCTTCCGTGGTCGAAAAACTGCAGTTGGTGGTTTGATCATCACATTACCAATGTTGCCCAAGCGCCGTATCAAGGTGATTTTCGTATAGCTCCTTCTGCGGCGGGGGTGATCTTTGATTTCTTCAAGGAAAAATTGATCCGCTTTGAACAGCTTTCAAAAGAAACAGACAAGATTGATTCTGCTGATTTCACGGCTGAAGAGATTGCTTGTCCAGAAAATTCACCGTATGCGATTATTTCAATGACGATCAACGGCGGAGATCAAACTGAAAATGAGTATCTCCTTCATCTGATCAAACTTCTTGAAACTAAAACGATTGAAGAAGTTGCTGCAGATCCAGAAGTTTCTCAGCGGTGTGCAAAAGAGATCAAAATAAATCGCGAATTTATGGCACATCTCGCAAAGCATACAACTCTTCACGGAACCGTGGCGCTTACCGATTTCCGAACCTTTGTGACTCCGCCAAACGGCAATCGTTTTCTGATCTATTCGCTCTTCCCCGAAGCAAATGTATCAATTCGCCTTCGCTACAAAGGACCTCGTGAAAATGGAAAACTAGTGGCCAGTGTGGGGCATAGTATTTTAAATCGCACGTGCCATGTCAATGTTGGCGAATTGATGCAACAGATTGGCGGAGGAGGTCATGCGGCTGCGGGATCGTGTAGTTTCCACGAATCAGAATCCGATGTGGTGATGGAAAAGTTGCTTCGAGTACTGAATGAAAAGTAGAACCAAAATCCGGTAGCAGTTGATACCGGATTTTTTTGTTTTGAGTTGCGTTATTCACATAATTTTTTCAAATTGATCTCTGGTTCCACCAACTGAGCGAGCTGAATTAGTGTCTCTTGCCAGCCGAGAGAACACATTTCAGTGGGAATCATATCGGGAATTCCTTCCTGTGAAATTGATATCTCCGTGCCGCAACTCACCTCTTTTAGATTGATCGTTGTTTTCATCTCTCCGGGAAGGTTGGTGTCTTTGAACAGATCGGTCATGACAATTTTTTCATTTTCGATGAGTTCTACAAACTGGCCGCCAAATGAGTGTCCCTGTCCGGTGGTGAAATTGGTAAAGGTCATGCGATAGGTTCCACCGACATTGGGATCAAGGTGATGGACTTTACAGGTAAAACCAAACGCCGGATTGAATTTCGCAAGAGCATCTGCATCGAGAAATGCTCTGTAGACCCGGTTAATTTTGGATTTCAGTACGCGGTGAAGTGTAAGAGTATTTCCCATAAGTATTCCTTTGAACACAGTTAATAGACAGAATGTTTTTTATTCTATCCCTTTGCATTTTTTATGCCAGTGATTGGTATTCAGAAATCTTTTTGCCACATTGGATGTAATCAATAAACGGTCGGGAGGATTAACGGGGATGGTATTTCGGGCTTCCAATTAGGGGATTGGTTTGTGGAAATGAAATCTGTTTCATTAAGATGCTGATTTTGTTGATATGTTGCGAAGTAAACATGCCGTGCAGATGGTCGTTGGGTTTGTAGAATTGGCTAACACTGATCGCTCTTCGGAAGCTCTGGAATCAGATTTGTACACGTTTACACCAACGCAATAACGGTTTTTCGAGTATCGAGTAGCGGAAGCTACATAAACTTTTTTTTCTCTGCAATAATTCCTAGAGCCACAAATCCCGTAATTACTACAACGGAGAACCATCGATCGGGGAGTGAAATGAGAAAATCGCTGACCAGTCGGTTGCTGACGTTGGTGAGAATCGAAAACCCAAATGCAGAAAGCGTGATGAGAATGGTCAATCGCAGTAAAAAATGAAGTTTTTTAATTGGTTCTTTGACGAGATGAACAATATCCGTTCCGAAAATTACCAATATTGTCGCTACAAAACCCACGGCGATTTGATTGCTGTGAGGACGAGTGAGATCTGATAGAAAATTGGTTATTTCATAAAAAATATTCATACAGTTTTCCTTTCGCATTGAGAATTAGAAACCTAAAAATATATTCCCTTCTCTCTGCTATTTATCAAACTTTCTTT
>DYSA01000191.1 GCA_020726425.1 Fibrobacter succinogenes
TTAACTGTGCTACAAGAGATAACTGTTCAGACTGAAATTGATCAACAAAAAGAACCCGAGATTTCATTGCTACTCCTTTCATCAAAGGTGTTTTAGAATATAGGTTATGCCGAATTTTTATGATTCTCTCGTATCACTACTTTCTGTTACAAATTGCTCGACATATATATCTGAAAAGCAGTATAATTGTAGATTCGTTCTATAAATCGCCTATTTTGAACGTGTATAATAAGGAGAGCACTATGTTACCCACTATTAAGAACTGGACAAATGGATCGGTGGTAATCATCGAAGTGGATGGTGAAGTACGCACTATTGAAGAGTACAAAGAACATGCAGCGATGTTAATTGCAATTGTTCACACCTTTGTCGCTAAAAAAATCGTTCTTGATAATCGCAAATTGATTTCACCTAAAAAACTTTCAATTATAAGTGATATTGCTGCATTTGTGAAAGCTATTACGCCTAAGAATACAACGAAACAGTCACTTGCAATTATTGCTTCAGAAGAAGGGAAAGCGTACAGCGATTATTGGGCTCATCACGCCCGCGAGTATGGTATGGATGTGGCCGTCTTTATGTCGTTAGTGGATGCCTTGCAATCCTTTGACCATTAAAGTTCAACGGTTCCTTGAAAAACAGAGTGAGCTTCGCCGGTCATAAACACTGGCGATTCTGGATTTCCATCCCAGGCAATCGTCAAATCACCACCGCGAAGGTGAACTGTTACTTCGTTGCCGTGAAGATTATTTCTAATCCCCGCCACCGCAGCCGCACACGCTCCGGTTCCACAAGCATACGTTTCTCCACAACCGCGCTCCCAAACACGCATATCAACTTCGGAACTATTGCGAACATGAATAAATTCGACATTAGTTTTTCGCGGGAAGAGAGAACTTGTTTCGATCATTGGTCCGTGGATCAGAACCTGTTCGTCGGTAAGATGATCGACAAAAAATACCGCATGAGGATTCCCCATACTCACTGCCGTGAATTGATAGTGCGTTCCGGAAATTTCACAAGGAATGATGAGTGAATTACTGGCGGTCATAGGTATAAGCGAAGGTTCAAGAATTGGTTTGCCCATATTGACTCGATACCCTTGTAACTCTCTGTTGATCGTAAGAACGCCGGCACCGGTGTGAACGCTCAAAGTCTCGCCACTAAATTCTCCTCGGGCATCGAGCCAGCGGGCAAAACAGCGAATTCCATTGCCACACATCTCTGGTTCAGATCCATCGGAGTTGATAATTCTCATGGTGAAATCAGTGCCATCACGCCCTGCAAGAACAAAGATTACTCCATCGCCGCCAATACCGAATCGGCGATCGCACAGAGTCTCAGCTTGAGGAATAATGGTCAATATGTCAATTTCTCTTCCATCAACAAGAATGAAATCGTTGGCCAAAGCGGTCATTTTTGTAAACGAAAGATGCATACTTACCATCCCTGAAGTGAATTCATCATGATTTTTTCCGAAATATCGTCGATAGCCCGTTTGCGTCCAATCTCCTCTGTTTCGGTTTCGAAATTATAAATCCCTTTACCAGAAACAGTTCCATTGTAGAGATCTTTCTTTTCCACATTGTCTTTGAAAATGATTTTGCAACTGATATCGACGGCGTATGTTTTCACATTGAGATTTCCCCGTTCGCCACTGTAATCGTATGCGGTATTTGTGTAGTTCACCACCTGTCCGTGAATCGTCGCATCACCGTCGCGGGCGACAATTTTCAGCTTCTCTTTTTGAACGCGGCTGGTGACGGCATCGGTGAGATCTTCGGCAACACCTTGCACAAGAGCGCCATTTTCAAACAGGGGGACTTCGATTGTTTTCATGTGCGAAGGTATTGAAGAGCCTGTAAAACTGTAGATGCCACAAGAAGTGAGACTTAAAAGGAGAATGTATACTAAATTTCGCATGGTTCCTCACCGGTAAATTTTCATGCTAAATATAGCTTATTGGACAGTGAACATTCCCACCGAAACATCACGACGAAAAAACGGGAAGCCTTCTGGCTTCCCGTTTCGAACATTGGCAATTTACGCACTACTTGATGACTTTATCAACATCAACAGTAGCTTCATCGACCTTGTAATTCTTCTGGATTTTTTTGGGATTCAAGACTTGATAGATCGAGACTGGTGGTTCTACAATTAATTCACTCACTTTCCAGTCGGCATCGTGAATCGTGTAGACCATATCAGCCGCTTGCTGTCCAAGAGCAGCGTGATCTGGAAGAACTGCGTATGTTCCGAAGTTTACGTTGTTTGAAAGCATGCTTTCAACACCGACGATAATGGGAATGGCATTCTTTTCTGAGAATGGAGTCCACACATCGCGGATGATTTCTGGTTTAAGGAATACGGGATCATTCGGAACCCAGATCATATTCGCACCCTTGGTGGTGGTGAGATAGGCCAATCCCTTTTCGAGAAGTTCCCGATAGTTTGAGTTGTTCGAAGGTACAAATCCGCGGATCAGTTGAATGTTCTCTTTTTTGCAGTACTCTGCATTTTGATCGATAAATGGTTTGAGAAACTCGCGATAAACCACACCAAGTTTCACCGAGTCCATCGAGAGAAGTTGGCGAAGATTTACCACCGACGTGACAATGGGCACTTCGTAGGAAATTCCCGTCGCGTTTTTCATCCCTTCGATTTGGGCAGGGAGTAGAGCGGTCATGAGTGAAAGCGATGGAATCTGGTTTGTCCCCTCAGGAAGTGAAAGTTGGTACATTTTGAAGCTCTTGACGGAACTGTTGTTCATGAGAATCACCAGCGAAGGCTTCGATTCATCGACGAGTTTAGCCGTCTTGTCAGCACTGATTTCACCCACGAGAATCTCTTCTCGAATAGTGAAATCTCCCGAGAGGCGTTCTTTAAGACTTGAAGATACTTCATCGAAAGCATCACCCGTGGTTCTCAGCATGAGAATTGTTTCTGCGGAAATTGTGGAAGCGAGCAGGGACGCGGTGGCTATGGCCCAGATCATACGTTTCATGGTATCCTCCGAAATTGATGTTCCGTTTCAGTATACCACGATCGAGGTGTCAATCGCAAGAATTTATAATGAAAAATGGGAAGTTTCCTTCCCTAAAATTCCTAGATAATGATGTTGCGTTCTTCTGGATCTTTGCAACTATCTATTAATGCTTTCAGTTTGAATACCAGTTCGTCGGTACCATCGTGAGTTACCGCAGAAATTGCGTGCCACCCTTTAGGAACAACCAACTCATCTTCATAGACGGTATCAGTTTTGGTGAGAATAAACAGTTTTGGTTTCTCTACAAGTTCATCACTGTAGAGTCTAAGCTCTTCGAGAAGTTCGTGAGCAACCGCTTCTGGATCCTCTTCATCCGCTCCCACCATGATCGCAAGGATTCGAGTGCGTTCGATATGTTTAAGGAATCGAATCCCCAAACCTTTACCATCGTGAGCCCCTTCGATAATCCCGGGGATATCCGCCATTACGAATGATTCCATCGTATTACCCACTTTTACAATCCCCAAATTTGGGTGAAGAGTGGTAAATGGATAGTCAGCAATTTTTGGATGAGCGTGAGTAATCATGCTCAAAAGTGTCGATTTACCGGCATTCGGATGCCCAACGAGACCAACATCGGCCATCACTTTGAGTACAAGTCGAAGCACGCGTTCTTCGCCTGGCTTCCCGAACTCTGCCGACTCGGGACACGGATTGTTGCGCGTAACCAGGGCCTGATTTCCCCGTCCGCCACGACCACCCTTGGCGATCACCACTTCTTCAAACTCTTCAATGAAATCATGGATAATCTCATCGGTGTCAAAATCTTTTACAATTGTTCCTACAGGTACACGAACCACCATGTCTTCACCTTTGTGACCATAACAGCTACTTCCGGTTCCGTGAGTTCCACGGTCGGCGGTGTACGAACGGCGATAGGAAACATCTTGAAGGTTCTGAACTTGTGACGAAGAAACAAATACAATATTTCCACCTCGACCGCCGTTACCACCGTTTGGCTTTCCTTTGGGAATGTATTTCTCACGCTGATAGGAAAAACAGCCATTTCCGCCGTCGCCCGCTTTTACGGTGATCGTGGTTTCATCAATAAACATCTATCGTCCTTATTCTTAACAGATTCCTGCACAATTACAGGTCTGCACACTAATCGGGGTTACCGCTCTTTTTCTTATAATCAGTCTCATAGAATCCGCCACCTTTGAAAATCATACCGGCACCGGTTCCGAGCAGTTTTTCCACCGGACTATTGCATGTTTCCACGGGGCATATCTTGAGTGGTTCGGCACTCATAGAGTGAAATGCATCGAAGGTGTGACCGCAGCTTTTACATCGATAACTGTAGGTTGGCATACTATCTCCTTTTCGGGTTGAACCGGCTGTAATATAATAAAGAAAGTCAGCCTCAGTACAATAAAGGGGGTGATTTCAAATAGGATGTACATTACGGCTGTGGACTATCGACCTTATCAGTTGTTTTTGCTGGAGCTACAGCAACAGATAGAGCACCGGTTGGACAGGCAGAAACGCAGGCAAGACAGCGAGAGCAGGAGTATTGCTGAGCCGCATCTTTAAATCCCTTTTTGTATAAGCTTGTTATTGGATTAACTTTTACAATATAGCATGCTCGATCACAAGCTCCACAGTCAGTGCAAGCGGATCGTTTCCGCCCAATTCGAAAGATCGAAAAGCGATTGGCCAGTCCACTCCCCCAAGCAATGGGGCACCCGAGTTTATAATATTGATACAGATGAATCGATTTTTCGTCGGGATTGGAAGGCATCATCTTTTCCATCATAAGACCGATTGGACAGAACCATCGGCAGAACAGTTTTCCTCCGAACAACCCAGCAATCAACCCTGCGATCATGATAATCGGCAAGCTGATATGAAAAATAACCACCGAGGCAATAACTCCCACGGAGTTTATTGCGTGGATAAGGGGACGTTTTTTGGCGAGCTTTTTCCCGAACGATTTCACAGAACCTCCTGTAAAAATAAAATGAGTCAACAGGAATCATGCCAATCTCATTTTATCGGTCTTTAGATTCTGGTTGCTAAGAAATTCGTTGCATGAGGTGCAACAGGTTTGTTGCACTCCGGAGTTGTGGAGTGACCGCGAGCTTGGTCAAACTTACCCCCTTCCCAGATTCAACGATGATCCCTTTGCGGAAATTTTCATGGAGTATGATCTGAAAC
>DYSA01000192.1 GCA_020726425.1 Fibrobacter succinogenes
TCAAGCTAAAAGTGAATTCCAACTTGTGGCTTGAGGCTTGAAGCTTCAGTTCACACAAGTTAGACTACTGCCTAAACTGGGCAATCGGGAAATAAAAAAGTGGCTGCCTCACCATTGTGAGACAGCCACTTTATATTTAAACGCGAATCTCTTTAAGAGATTACCGCAAGAACATCACCATCGTTAACCTGTTCACCAACTTCGTAATTGATAGCAGATACAGTTCCGGTAACGTGAGAAAGTACTTCGTTCTCCATTTTCATCGCTTCGAGAACGATAATTGCATCTCCCTCGTTAACGTGATCACCCTCTTTGACGAGAACTTTGAAAATTTTCCCCGGCATTGGAGTATGAATCTCTGTACCTTCGCCACCTGCAGAAGCAGGCTTTGCAGCAGATGCATCGATTCCCGCTTTGATGGAAGTTTCATACGGTTTGCCGTTAACTGTCGCCGAATCGCCTTCGAGTTTAACCGCATACGATTTTCCGTTGACCGTAACCGTGTATTCTCCTTTTGAAGATCCGGTTCCACCAACCGCAGGAGCAGATTCAGATTTTTTACGAACAGAGAATTCGCTTTCTCCTTTGAGGAACGAAATACCTTTTTCGCGACAAGCCGCAGCGATAAAGATGTTTTCGTCAGTCGCTTCGAGGCCCGCTTCAGAAAGCATCTGTTTTGCGTAGACCATTCCCTTTTTCGGATCTGCATTGTCAATTTCAAGAACCGTTTTGGTGGTTGGTTCAAGTTTGAGTTGTTCTGCGGCGATCTTTACGATTTCAGCATCAGGTTCAGTTGGTGTTTTACCAAAATAGCCAAGAACCATTTTGCCATAACCGTCGGCGATCTTTTTCCATGGGCCAAAGATTGTGTTATTAAACGCCTGCTGGAAATAGAACTGTGAAACTGGTGTAACAGAAGTTCCGAATCCACCGAGCTTAACAACTTCGCCCATGTTTGCAATAATTGCATCGTATTTGTTCATGATTCCGTTGTCGCGAAGCATCTGCGTGTTTGCAGTAAGTGCTCCACCGGGCATCGGTGACCATGGAATTGTCGGTTCAACGGCGAGTGCTTCAGGCGGCATGAAATAGTCTTTCATACAATCTTTAAGAACTTCTTCAGCCTTGAGAACTTTGTTGATATCGATGTCGAGATCGAAATCGGTTCCCCGAAGTGCGTGCCACATAGTCACGAGATCGGGCTGACTTGTTCCACCAGAAACCGGAGCAAGAGAGAGGTCGATACAGTCCGCACCAGCTTCGATCGCTGCGTTGTATGCAAGAACAGAAACGCCTGCAGTTTCGTGAGTATGGAAATGGATCGGCATATCAACGCCGAGAAGTTTACGAGCTTCGAGAATTGTTTCGTATACTTTTGAAGGAATTACGGTTCCCGAAGCATCTTTGAAACAGATTGAGTCAAACGGTACATCGGCATTGAGAATATCGCGGATCGTTTTCAAATAGAATGCAACATCATGAGCACCGGTTGTTTCTGGTGGAAGTTCCATCATGGTAACACAGATCTGGTGTTTCAATCCCGCTTCGACGATTGATTTTCCGCTGTAGATAAGATTGTTGATGTCATTGAGGGCATCAAAGTTACGAATTGTTGTAACGCCGTGTTTTTTGAATAGTTTCGCGTGAAGATCAATGATTTCCGCTGGCTGAGATTCAAGGCCTACAACATTTACACCGCGAGCGAGTGTCTGAAGATTTGCGTTTGGTCCAGCCGCTTTACGGAAGGCATCCATTTGGTCGAAGGCATTTTCTTTGCAATAGAAATAGAGTGACTGGAACATTGCTCCGCCGCCCGATTCGAAATAGTTAATCCCTGCATCGCGAGCCGCTTCGATAGCGGGAAGATAGTCAGGAGTGAGTACGCGAGCCCCATACACAGACTGGAAACCATCGCGAAACGCGGTACACATGAAATTGATTTTCTTTTTAGCCATGAGTTCTATTCCTTATAAAGAGAATTTGTTTTCTATACAAGAGTGGGGAACGATTCTCGTTCCCCAAAGGTACAATTATTTAACTAAAGCTGACCAGAGATACCCTGCGGCAATCGCAGAACCAATCACACCGGCAACATTTGGTGCCATGGCATGCATAAGTAGATGGTTATGTGGATCTTCTTTCTGTCCCATCATCTGCACAACGCGAGCCGAATCGGGAACTGCTGATACTCCAGCGGCACCAATCATAGGATTCATCTTGTCTTTAAGGAACAGGTTCATGAATTTGGCAAAGAGAACTCCCCCCGCAGTTGCCACCATGAACGAGAATGCTCCCAGTGCGAAGATTTTAACCGACTGAGGTGTAAGGAACACACTCGCCTGAGTACTTGCACCAACAGAGAATCCAAGAATAATAGTGACCGAGTCGATCATAGCATTGCGAGCTGTTTCTGCGAGTCGCTCTGTTACTCCAGACTCTTTCAGTAGATTACCAAGGAAGAGCATTCCAAGAAGTGAAATTGATCCGGGAACGAATAGCGCAGTAGTTAGAAGCCCAATGATTGGGAAGTAGATCTTTTCGCGTTTAGAAACGATACGAGGTGGTTTCATACGGATAAGACGTTCTTTTTTCGTGGTAAGAAGTTTAATAATTGGTGGCTGAATCACTGGCACAAGTGCCATATATGAATAAGCCGCAATCGCAATAGCCCCAAGAAGGTGAGGAGCAAGTTTCGAGGAAAGGAAAATCGATGTAGGACCATCAGCACCACCGATGATACCAATAGCACCGGCTTCTTCTGGACTAAATCCGAGGGCAATTGCACCGATAAGTGTGATAAAAATACCGATTTGTGCGGCACCACCAAGAAGTATCAGCCGCGGATTTGACAGCATAGTGGAGAAATCGGTCATTGCGCCAATTCCAAGGAAAATGAGAGGTGGAAATATCCCTTTCATTACACCAAAGTAGAAAAAGCTGAGAACTGATCCCTGATCGTATACACCAAGGGGCATACCAACTGTCGCGGGAATATTTCCCACAATGGCACCGAATCCAATGGGAAGGAGAAGAAGTGGTTCGTAATCTTTTGCAATTGCGAGAGTAATGAAAATCAATCCGATGATAATCATTATGCCATTTTGAGGAGTCATCATGCTGAATCCGGTCGTTCCCCAGAAATCAATTAATCGTCCAAATATTGTATTAAAGAATTCCATGACGTTCCTTTCTACTTACCACTGTTTTTTTTGTGAACTGCTGAAGCGATAGCGAGTGCTACTGCTGAATCATCTGCAGGTGCTGCTTTTTTCTTTGATGCTCCGTGTTTACCTTGCGGTTCAGGGATGATCTTGTTTACGATCACAAGCAGTTTAGGGGTTAGTGCAATCACGATTGCGATCACGACCAGAACAACAAACACAATGGCCATTCCCACTATGGAAACCATTGTTCCTTCCAGAACACCATCAAGCCTTGACACAGTATCTATCGCTGTGTTTACTATTGTTGAATCCAATTCCACCTCGACTAAATATTAAGGTTAAACAATTTACTCGTGAAAAAATATATCAATTGCAAGTTTTTCGATCTTTAAAAAATTCTCTTTTATGAAAATTTTATGAAGAAATTAATCATTATCTAATTCAATATGTAGTAAATCCTTACTCAAGCGTAACTAAGCTTGATGTTCAAGGGAAAAACAGCCAATTCGGAGGTGTATACTTTTCCTCCCAAAAGAGAATCGAATCAAGCTATTTTCTCGGTTCATCACAATAAATACTCAGAGGAAAATATGGAACAAATTTATTGTGATTATAATGCGACAACACCAATACATCCAATCGTTAAAGAACGAATGATTTCGTTGATGGATACGTTCGGCAACCCGGCGAGTATCCACGGAATTGGTCAGGAAGCAGAACGGGTACTGGTAGAATCGAAAGAGGTCATTGCAGAATTTCTGAACTGTTCTCCGGAGAATCTCATCTTTACTTCTGGCGGAACAGAGAGCAACAATACGGTACTTTTTCAACTGCTTGCTGAAAAAATTTCCAACAAACCAGAACGAAAATTGATCTGTTCTGAGATTGAACACAGTTCGATTTCTGAGTATTCCACCTTTTTGAAAAAATCGGGAATCGAAGTTGTGTACATTCCCGTTGATCCTCAGGGATTTGTTAATCTCGAAGAACTTCAGAAAGAGATTACAAAAAATTCGCTGGTCTCTATTATTTGGGCGAATAACGAGATTGGCACGATTCAAAATATTGAAAAAATTTCTGAAATTGTAAAAGATGCCGGTGCGGAACTTCACGTTGATGCCACACAAGCATTGGGGAAAGTTGCCATAGATCTTTCTTCGCTTCATATTCACTGGCTTACGGCGACCGCTCACAAGATCTATGGCCCGCGAGGAATTGGGCTTCTCTATCGAAGAGCGTATACTCGTTTTGCGCCGATGCTTATTGGCGGCGGCCAGCAGGAAGATCAGCGGGCGGGAACTGAAAATCATTTGCTTATGGCGGGATTTGCTGAAGCGATCAATCAAAGAAAAGTCGAGATGGCTGAAGAGTCAATTCGGCTTAGAAGTCTGAAAACGAAATTGATTAACGAGATTATTTCGCGCTTTGAATTTGCACAGATCAATGGGCCGATTGACGAGCGTGGTCTTGCGGGAACAATCAACGTGACTTTTCACGGCGTGGAAAATGAGATGTTGTTGCTCTATCTCGACATGGCAGGAATCTCCATATCAACTGGATCTGCGTGTTCTTCGCGAACATTTAAAGCGTCGCGCGTGCTCAACGCAATCGGTCGATCTGATCTGGAAGCATTTTCTTCGGTGAGAATCAGCTTGGGACGTGAATCGACGGAAACTCACGTCGATCGGTTAGTGGAAAAGCTATCGGAAATCATTGGTCGGATTCGCAAGGAGTGATATCGACCCAGAAATAGTTTCCTTTTCATCACTTCTTTTGTAACTACTCAGGTGGTTTCCAAACCAAAAGTTGGCTCCAGAACTCGTTCCAAGCGTCCTCGCTTGGAATGCCGCGTTCGAGGCTTCAGCCTCGCGTCACGACTGTGAGGCTGGAGCCTTATTCTGTGCGTAACAGGTCTGGAAACCTGTTACGACTGTTTATGTCAAGTTCATTGATTGTAAACCACCTGAGTAGTTAGTGCGCCAAGCGAAGCTGGTGCAAGCAAGCCGGACAA
>DYSA01000193.1 GCA_020726425.1 Fibrobacter succinogenes
GCGATAAAAAAAGGTATCGACTCTTCAAGTGGTTTCATCGTTATTCCTTTTCAAAGAAAAACGGGAAACCGAAGCTTCCCGTCAAAAAATAGAAATCTCAAGCGATATTATTCACACCGAACAATATTCGCGCCGAGAGCTTTTAGGCGTTCATCGATTCTCTCGTATCCACGGTCAATCTGATCGATATTGTGAATACGGCTTTCACCATCTGCCGAGAGCGCAGCAATGAGAAGAGCCATACCAGCACGGATGTCCGGTGAAGAGATTCTTGCGCTGAACAGTTTTGCTGGCCCAACGATCACTGCACGGTGAGGGTCACAAAGAATAATCTGAGCCCCCATGTTCATGAGTTGGTCTGTAAAGAACAGACGAGACTCAAACATTTTCTGGTGAATCATACAGGTTCCACGAGACTGAGTTGCGGCGATAAGCATGATCGACATCAAGTCAGCAGGGAATCCCGGCCACGGCGCATCTTCGATACGGGGAATCGCTCCGCCCAAATCTTGACGCATTACCAAAGGCTGATTATCGGGAATGTGAATGCGGTTGTGTTCGCGATCTACATAACACTTGATCCCAAGTCGTTCAAACTGAAAAAGAACCATCCGCATTACATCTGTTTCAACATGAGTTATAGTCAAGTCGGAGTTTGTACAAGCAGCGAGAGAAATAAAGGAACCCGCTTCGATATAGTCACAGCCAATTTGGTGTTCTTCAACTTCAGAAAACTCTTCAACCCCATGAATCGTGAGAATGTTTGAACCAATTCCCTCAATTTTTACACCAGCAAGTTCGAGATAGTGACACAATCCTTGAACGTGCGGTTCACAAGCAGCATTGGTGATTTTTGTTGTTCCGCGAGCACCAGCGGCGGCGATAATCGCGTTCTCTGTTCCCGTCACTGACGCTTCATCGAGATAGATATCCGCACCGACAAGTCCATTCGGTGCAGAGATCACATAGGTCAAACAATCTTCGCCATCATCGGATAGCTTGCGTTCGGTGCTAATCGTAGCTCCAAGTTTTTCAAACACAAGGAAGTGTGTATCGATACGACGCCGCCCAATACGGTCTCCACCAGGTTGAGGAAAACGAACTTCACCAAGCCGTACGAGAAGTGCGGATGCAAAGAGAATTGACCCGCGAATCTTGCGAGACAACTCCAACGGAAGCGATGAGCTTATCACGTTAAAACTGTTGATTTCAAGTCTGTTATTCTCAATTTTCGAGACATCAGCTCCAACTGCACGAGCAATCGTTAACATTCCTTCAACATCGCCGATCGCAGGAACATTCGTAAGAATTGATCTCTTCCCCGTAACGAGTGTTGCCGCAACGAGTGGAAGTGCTTCGTTTTTGTTTCCTGCTACTCTGATTTCACCGGAAAGGCGTCTTTTTCCTTCAACTTTAAAAAAAGCCATGTAAATCCTCAAAAAAAGGTTGAATTTATTGCCGATTGCGCTATCTTCAGTAGAGCGCTTGAATATACGATATACTGAACGTATATTACACAGAAAATTACTCTAGGGTTCTACAGAAACAGAAGATTATCATTCTTTAGTGAATTCTTATTGTAAACAACGCGATACAATTATAAGCTCTATCTGCCACCGGAATATGGACTTTTCCGAACGTTTATTCGCAGGGACCCTGGCTTCAGTTGAGACGTGCATGCTGGACTTGTATCCAGACTACAACACAGCTGAGCAGATAACCATCGTTCTATTAAGTCGGGTAAGAGGCATATAACTAGGCAGATAGAGCCTTTTTTCTATTTTGACCACTGAAAATTATTTCTGAAAACTAACAATTCCTGATAGAAAGAATATTGAGGCAAGCAACAATGGCAACAATACTAAACGATGTATCACGGACCTTTTCTGAATTCCTTCTCGTTCCGCGACTGACACAGAAAAAACACATTCCGGACAATGTATCCCTTAAAGCACCGATAACTCGGTTCAAAAAAGGTGAAACTCCTCGTCTCTCGTTGAACATTCCTTTCTCTGCGGCAAGTATGCAGTCAGTTTCTGGTGAATCAATGGCGATTGCCTTGGCGAAACGCGGAGCTGCTGCGTTCGTTTTCTGCTCACAATCTATTGAAGCTCAAGCTGAAATGATTCGCAATGTAAAAAATTACAAAGCGGGATTTGTTCAGAGCGATTCTAATGTTACACCAAGTTCACCTCTTGCACACGCTATCGAAATCAGTAAAAAAACAGGACACTCAACCGTTGCTGTTACTGAAGATGGAACACCGAATGGTCGATTCCTCGGAATTCTTACGGACAAAGATTACTGGCCTAAAGAAGACAATCTTGCGATTCCCGTTTCTGAATACATGACACCTTTGGAAAAAGTTTTTTTCGCTGAAAGTGGAATTACACTTCATGATGCGAATGAACTTCTTCGCAAGTATCGCAAAGACTGCCTTCCGGTTCTCACCAAAGACGGTCTTCTTGAATCACTTGTATTCCGCAAAGACTTTATTGCTCACACTCAGCATCCGCTTGAACTAATCGATGATGAAAAACGTCTCATTGCTGCTGCAGGGATTAATACTCACGATTACCACGATCGTGTTCCTGCGCTTGTGGATGCCGGTGTTGATGTGTTTACCATTGACTCTTCTGATGGTTTCTCTGAATATCAAGCAGAATGTGCGCTCTGGATTCGTGAACGTTACGGCGATGAAGTGGTAATCGGTGGCGGTAACGTTGTATCTGCCGAAGGTTTCCGCTATCTTGCAGAAACTGCGCAACTCGATTTCGTAAAAGTGGGAATCGGTGGCGGATCAATCTGTATTACTCGCGAACAAAAAGGTATTGGCCGCGGTCAGGCTTCAGCTCTTATGGATGTTGTAGCTGAACGGGACAAATATTTCGAAGAAACTGGTATTTACGTACCAATCTGTTCTGATGGTGGACTTTCAAATGACACTCAGATCATCGTAGCACTCGCTATGGGAGCTGACTTTGTTATGATGGGTCGCTATTTTGCGATGACAGATGAATCTCCAACTCCAAAAACTTCGATTCGCGGACAGATGTACAAACCATACTGGGGCGAAGGTTCAAACCGCGCTCGCAACTGGCAGCGCTACTCCGAAGGCGGAGCGAGTGATGGCAAAATGAAATTTGAAGAAGGCGTTGATGCTTACGTACCAATCGCCGGATCAGTTAATGACGTTCTCGATGTAACTCTCGCAAAAGTGACTGCAACCATGTGCAACATGGGATCTCTCGACCTTCGCGAGTTCAATGAGAAAGCGATTCTTACTCGAATTTCAGAACAGTCATTTGTCGAAGGCGGAACTTCAAACGTGGTTACTTTCGAAAATCACAAAGAAGATCGTTAATCGATTGTAAACATCTGTTTTTATTAGGCTCTTCATCTGAAGAGCCTTTTTTGCCTGAACAGCCAAAAGGCAGAGGCTATTTTATCACTGGTCAACCAAAAATTAACTTGAGGATTACCAATGAAAATAATCGATTTTCACGGCCACTTCTTTCCCGATGCTCTCGCCGAGAGGGCGGTCAAAACTGTGGCGGATATGTGTGGGGGTGAAATAGTTCCGGCACTTGACGGAACCCTCGGTAACCTTTTAGCAGGAATGGAAAAGTTCGGGATTTCGCAAACGGTTAATCTTCCCGTAGCAACAAAACCGGAATCGGTAACACCAATAAACTCTGGACTGTTGATGGATAACCCCCAAATAATTCCCTTCGGAGCCCTCTCACCGTTCTCACTGACCTGGGAATCGGACATTGATTTTGTCGTATCGAAGAAAATAAAAGGGATAAAACTTCATCCTGAATATCAGGGATTCTATATGAATGATCCCGCATACATTCCCTTTTACCAAAAAATTGCCGATTCAAATTTAATTGCTCTATTCCACGCCGGTTACGATCCGGGGCCATTTTCTCGGGATCATGCACTGCCTCAGATGTTCCTCGAACTAAAAGAAGCTGTTCCCAATCTCACCATTGTAGCAGGTCATTTTGGAGGACTTATGATGTGGGATGACGTGGAGCGCTATCTCGTGGGATCAGATATCTACTTCGACACAGCAGCAATCGCCGATTTTCTACCGCAGAAGCAGTTTGTAGACATGGCGACTCGCCACGGAATCGAAAAGGTCCTCTTTGGATCTGACACCCCGTGGGAGGATCAAGGGAAAGCAATTCGGTACATAACAGAAAGTACTCTCAGCGATTCGGCAAAGGAACAGATACTTTACCAGAACGCCGATCGGTTACTCAATGGATAAACCGATTCAAGCCTTGGTTCTTCACCGGATTCGCTACGGTGAAACATCTCTGATTCTAAAGTTGTTCACAGAAAAATATGGCCTTATCAGCGGTATGCTCAAAGGTGCAATGAATTCAAAAAAATGGATACCCGAATCTGGAGCAATTATTCAGACGGTTCCTATTCGTCGCCGTGAAGAGGGAATGTACACTCTTGGATCTACGGAATATGAGTATCATTATGGATTTACGAATTCACTGATGAAATCAGCAATTCGCGATTCCGCATTGGAACTTTCACTGGCAGTTCTTCACGAAGAAGATCCTCATACCGAACTCTATACTCTTTTTGGCAAATTTCTCCACAATCTCGAGCAGTGCTCAGAACCGGCGGCGCTCTTTTCCCTTTGGCTCTTTATTTTGCGATTTGGTGATGCACTTGGTGTTTCTGTAGAACGAACCGGATGTGTCATTTGTGGAGAACCATTTCTCGAAGGTGGTGAGCTTCTGCCAGAACAGGGTGGATTTTCCTGTGGCAATTGCCGGCCCAAAAAGTCTCCACTATTCAGTCGTGAAGTTATTTCACTTCTCGCCACAGGAAAACCATCGCCGGATATTCTCATCCCAACTCTTCTCCCCCGAGAACGATACGGAATAACGCTTCTGCTCATAGAAAATCTGCGGTCTCACTTCTCTTTCCACCGAGAAATTCACTCTTTGGACTTTTTAAAAGAGATACTTTAAATCCCCATATGGTGCCAAGTCTCATACCACCTTACAATCAGTCATTCGACTTATTAAATTTTCGCAAACCTTTTTAAGTCCCTACCTTCTATTGAGTAACTATTTTATAAATGCAGATTATGCGTTCTTGTTATAAATCCAATACTTCTGCTAAAAGGTCTTTA
>DYSA01000194.1 GCA_020726425.1 Fibrobacter succinogenes
GGTCTCTTCGGATCACCGGAACCTTGCTACTGCTTTAAATGGGTAATCATATAAAACTTTGAATTAATTATCGAACGGTTGTTGTGTCAGCATTCAGAGAATCACCCATCATGACCGGTTTTAAATCAACATTTAAAACATCGTCAATTGAAGCCTTTGTTGTTGATGGCTTCGCACCTTTTGTATCAACCAAGTCGATACGCTTTAGTACGTGTTTCAAAATTGTCACAGGAAGTGTACTTGTAAACACATAGTTCTTTGCATCCTTCCCTGGTATTGCGCAGCTCAACGTTCCAAACCACTTATCTCCCAAAACAAACATAAAGGTTGCTGTTCTATCCAACTTTATTTCCATTGATCCAATTTTATAGTGATGATCACCTGTTCCCGTTTTTCCTCCAACGCGTATTGGTGTACCTGTACTATCGGTAAATTGTCCTTTTAACCGTACTGCTGTACCATTTTCAACCACATCATACATGATATTTTTCACTGATTGAGCAATTTCCTGTGACATTATTCGGTTTCCTGGTTCTTCTTTTCTCTCTAGCACAGTTTCATACGGTGTTCCAGTACCAAAACTCAGTTTATTTATACGAATCGTTGGATATTTCATGCCATCAGCGGAAATAATCCCCGCAAGATCCGCAAGTGCAGCTGGCCTATCAGCCGAAACTCCAAGCGCAGTTGCATAGGATGGAACCAGTTCGGCAAAAGGATATCCCTGTAATACCCAATTGTCATGAATATGTGTAAATGCCTCCTGTTCAAGCATTACTCGGATTCGACGGTTCTGCGCTGCTGCACGCGTTTTTTTCATGAGCCACGAATAGACGCCCGGCAATACGGCCTCTGATGCAGTGGTAGCTTCTTTAAACGAAGCATTCGGATTCTTAATTAAATATCCCGCCAACCACAATTTTAAAGGATGCATTGAAGCCAGATATCCCTGATCCTGTAATGAAAATTTACGAGAAATTAACTGATCAATATCATCATATACTTCACTTCGCCGACCTTCGAGATGAAACTTACTCAAGAGCGATTCTATTTCAGCCGTGTCTTTCTCACCAGTTACCGAATAGTAGATAGTTGCAAAGCGATACGGGGTAAGTCTCACTCCAGTACAGATATTTTCCAATATTCCCTTTCGATCCAACCCCTTTAATGGTGTGTAGAATCGTTTTAAGAATGTACTTCCTTCATGTTTGATAAACAGTTGCAAATACTTATCTCTTGATTGAGAATTGGGATCTTTGATTGTATTTACATTGGGAATTCGAGCGATATGATACTCTACCAGTTCTCGCATAAGACGCACAAAAGGAAGATTTACCGAATGCCGAAATGCCAAACGAATCGGCATAATTTGACCATCGTATTCATGACTGAAATTGTGGAACTGATGAAGTCCTCCAGCGGTAAAAAATGAAGCATTAGGATTCGCAGAAAAAGGTCGATCTAAAGCTCCTTCAATCATAACAGCCAAAGTTGTGTCTTTTCCGCTTTTAATCCAGTTGTACACCCACGTCGTTATAACATCATCAGGATCTGGTTTGAAAGCAGCACGATCTTTTTGATCCAATTTCAACAGAGAGTCACGGCACTCTTGGACAACCATGAGATAGGTTATCATCGTGCGCAATTTCGCCGTCGATCCCAGATCAAGCTTGGTTCCTTCGTTAATATTTAGTGGAGAACTCCAAGAATCGGCCTGAACCCGTGTCAAATTCTTATTTCCATCCCGTTCATAGAGAGTAAAAGAGTAAATAACTTTCGAAACATCATCACCGGGGCGAAGCATACGTTCACCGCGAAGATTCAAAGAGTCAATAACTGCAGGATTATTTAACGTTTTTAAAAATTCAGTTACTTTGACTTGTGAAATAGAATCCAACTCCGTTTCTACAGAAAGATCCAGTCGATCCAGTTCATACGCCGAAGAGATATTCAGCAGTGAAAGAAGGGGAGTGCGAATCAAATTGATTGATTTTCGTTTATTGGCTTCAATTGTGCGGACCTGCTCTGTCAGTGCCTTATTCGCCAATGTAAGTTCAGCACTCATAGCGGCACGGAACATCTGTTCACTGATAATTCCTTCTTCTTGAAGAAGCATGAGATAGGTATTACAGAGATCGCGAAGATCTGTCGTTCTGCTGTTTAGATATTGCGCTGGACGTCGGTGAGCGATCAACAGGGACAGAATCTGGCGATAAGCGATACCAGCACGACTCATTTCTTCACCAGACAACGATTTTTCAGGTCGGGAGAGTATTGCATTCACGCTGTCAAAGTCGGCGCCGTACCATGCATATAAACCAGCTCCAACTCCGTTTACTTCACCATATCCGCGAACTGCACCCAATGGCGAAGAGTTTAAATACTGACGAAGAATTTCTTCGCGCATTTTAAGATTTTCACGACCATTCATGTAACTTAGTATTGAAGCGGAGTACATTTGACGAAGTTTTTCAGAACCATCGGTGGTTAATCCACCTGGAGAATAGCGATATTTCATCAACTGTGTAGCAATAGTACTGGCCCCACCAGATTTATTCGGAAGTCCCAGTTTTTTTAGGATTTGATTCCACACCGCTAATCCAAACCGCGGACCATCAATTGCTGGATTGTAAAACGGCTCGGGATTTAAAAGTTTTTTGTCTTCAATTGAGAGAATCGTTTTTACAACAATGGGTGGAATATTTTCAAATGTTTTATACGCATTGATTGGATATTGTGCTGTGAAAAGCTGATGATTTTGACGGTCGTAAACACTTAATCCCGCCTGTTCTTTATCGATAAACGGAATATAAAACCCCGATTTTGCATATTCAATGAGTGAATCGTTCCACAGCGGTTGGCGGACTACCTTAAATCCTTGATTGGTAAGTTTTTCCACCAGACCGGGAATCAGTGAATAGCCACGGCGAATGTTGAACGGTCCCAATGAATCGGGATATACCACAGAAGGCGAAGCACTATCAATAATACTCCAGCTATAACCAGCAGTCTGTTCTGAAAAATATTTCGATTGAAAATAGGAAGTTTTGCTTTCGTAAATTCCTTCACCAATCGCGACAATTGTCCCGACAATGATAAAAAGGACCAAAAATGCAAAGATTACTTTTACCGTTTTGCGGATAATTTTACCAATATCCATACGTTTCCCCTGAGTCGTCTCTGTGGAAAAATTGCACTCCACTGGATGCCACAGAACATCTCAGAAGATCTGAACTGAAACAGTTCTACACTCTGCGCGCATACTACAATTCTTTTTATGCTATATCAATGGATTAGAATACTTTTTTTCGTGTATTTAGCTGATTACAGAACGAATCATGCGGATCATATCGATAACGCCAAATCCGCCGGGATATTTGAGGAGATGCGTTCGTTCTTCGAGAGGTGTGTGGAACTTTTTGCGGAAATGGTGAAGTGTCTGCAATCCGAAAAATCTATCCGCAAATTTTGCCGCTGTTGAAACGATAAAACGCGAACTTCCACTGAGCGAACTGGTATCGATGCGCGGAGAGATACCAAAAGTTGCAGCATCGTAGCCATCGACTTTCATTTTTTCTAGAATTTCCAGAACCAGCAATTCCATAACCCCGTGAGGAGCTTCGGGATCGCGAATTACATCTTCGAACAATAATCCATTTCTTCCATAAATCGGAAGAGTAGAGATAACGCCAACCATTTTTCCTTCGCACCGAGCGTAGAAAAACCGTTTTTCATGTTTTGCTGAGAAAAGATCAAGTTCTTGGATGTGTGCTTTGAATCGTCCCAGAGATTTCAACCAGCGATTCGCCACTCCTTGAATCTCTTTTTCAATCGTTTCGTCAGTTTGTTCATGGAAATACTCTTCCACCGTAACACCAGCGCGAACCGCTTGATTGCGAAGAACGCGAATCACTTTCGTTTTATTTCCCTGAGGTTTGTATGATTTAGGATCGAAAATGAAATCATCGCCAATGGGAAGTGACGAAACGTTTAGATCTTTTGTCGCGGCTATAAAGGCATCGCTGACTCCCAAAAAGAGAATCGGTGAACGTTTGTTCGCCTTTGCAAAGAGTTCTTGAGCAGCGGCATGATAATTTTCTGGCGCACAGAGCGGTTCGCCAAAGACCAACTGAATTCCTCCATTACGACGCATAGGAACGCCACCTTCGACAGTGGTCAATGGAATCAGATCCAGTTCATCGTAAAGAAGCATGGAAGAGAATGAATTGGTTCCGTATTTTTTCAGTAAATCCATACGAAACGCATACTCTTTTTCAGTCATAGCAATGACTCTCTTTCACTCAGAAAACAACCATAACCGCGGTGAAAATAGTATGTTGTTTCACCGGATCAAATGAGAAGATTTTTAAACTGAAAAAAGTCTCACATTAGACCAGTTTTATTGAGTGCGCAGTACTATTTTTCCGCGCCCTTTTACGATGGAGATTTTGAATGATTCGCAGTGTTTTATGTGTACTTATCTTCGCTATGTCCCTTTCCGCAGCCGGAACTCCTCAATCCACAAAAATGTCCCGAAGTGATTCTGCATTTACTCTTTCTCTCACGTTTACCACAACGCTTCCAAAAGAAAAACTTATGGAAGTACTCTTTACCTATGATCATACAAAGCAGTATGTCAAATCACCGAGTCTCTCTATTTCTCTCATAAAAGAAGAACCGCGGTACAACGTTATCAAATATCACTACAACTATTTGGTTTCAAAAATGGATATGGAGATTGAAAACAAAATATCTACTGATTACAACCATTTTAATTTTGAACAAACATCGTTCAAGCGAACCAACAAACTCATTCCAAAAGTTATTAGTTCTGGAGGGAAATACGACATTCTCAAAAATGAAAATGGAACACTTCTCGTGAAATACACGCAATGGGGAAAGATGGATCAGAAAATATCTGGCATCTTTGAAAAAGTAATTCAAATGGAATCAGTCGGATTTATCAAAGACCTTCTGAAATATGTAGGGAATTTTGAATCCAAATACACCAGCACCGCTCAAGTGAATTAACGGCAATCATTTTTCCGACAAAATAGGGGAGTTCGTAACTACTCAGATATTAGTGGGGGACAAAAACTCGCTTCACGTACTCGAGGCAGAGCCTCGTCAGAAGCATTCCAAGGCCGGAGCCTCGGA
>DYSA01000195.1 GCA_020726425.1 Fibrobacter succinogenes
TAGTTATTACTTCGCGGGGCAAACATGATACTCTGAGGACAGGTCGACAAAAAGACTAAACGACTAAATGTCAATGCATTACGCTTAGCCATTTGGTCGGTTAATCGTTTCGTCCAGTCTCATATTTGACACGCTATTTAATACAAAAAAAATTTAATAGATTATTGCGCACCAAACTTTTCAAACCAGAATCGATCACGCGCCAATAGTATCTCTTTTCTGTTTTTTGCTCTTTGAAGAACCGTGCGCCTCTTCGATATAGCTCATAATCTTCCCCGCGATATCGATATTCGTCGCAGATTCAATGCCTTCGAGTCCCGGCGAAGAGTTCACTTCCATAACCAGCGGCCCTCGTTGTGCGAGAATCATATCAACACCACACACCGCAAGTCCCATCGCTTTTGCCGCAGCCAGAGCGAGAAGTTTCTCTTCTTTGCTCAACTTAATCGCCGAAGCAGAACCACCCTGATGAAGATTGGAACGAAAATCGGATTCGTCCCCCTGCCGTTTCATCGCTCCTACGACTTTTCCATTTACCACAAATGCGCGAATATCCGCACCTCCCGCTTCGGCTATAAACTCCTGCACGAGAAAATCTGCTTTTATCCCATTGAACGCGTCGAGAACCGATTTCGCAGCTTTTTCATTTTCAATCAGAACAACGCCTTTTCCCTGAGTTCCTTCGAGAATTTTCAGAACCATCGGCGTTCCACCGACAAGACGTATCATATCTTTAACGCTGGCATTGTTTGAAGCGAATACGGTGCGAGGCATATCGACGCCGTGGCGGGATAAAATCTGGAGCGCGCGAAGTTTATCTCGGGATCGACGAATTGCTAAACTTCCTGCCACAGTGAACACATTCATCATTTCAAAATGGCGAACAATTGCGGTTCCGAAATTGGTTCTGCTTGTACCAATTCGAGGAATTATCGCATCGGGTACGCGTAACGATTTTCCGCGGTAGTTTATCCGCAACTCATTTTTCATTATTTCAATGCTCAGTTGAAGGTAATCAATTACCTCCATCGTCCATCCGCGAGCAGTTCCCGCTTCAACAAGACGACGCGTCGAGTAGAGATTTTCATTTCGAGAGAGAATGTAAATGAGCATTATTTTTCCTTACAACAGAATGTACGTGAACAATCAACGAGGAATCGTCCACAGAGAAATCGCCTTCCCAGAAGCATGGGATATTTCATGGAAGAGCGATCGGTGAGTGAGACAAGCGTGGTGACTTCGCACGAACCGAGTCCCAGCGTGAGATACACAAATATCCGTGGCTGGGCGATTCCGTTTGAACTGCGAACCGATTGGATCATGGCAGTTCGGAGAACATAGGCTTTAGATCCATCTTCAAAATCAATGGAAAAATGAACCATATCACCTTCGAGCCGAATAGAATCACAATGAAGTGATGACGATTTTGCTCCCGTGTCAACCTTTGCAACAAATGAACTAAAATCAAGTTCCTTTATGGCGACCGATTCAACTGCACCAATAATCACTGGAGCCATACTTCCTCCTCCTACCCACGCATAAGCTGTTCAATAGAATCGACGCGCTTTGACTCGTCGAGTCGTTGACACGCTTCCATGAGAAGGTACAATGGATTTTCCGTGATCGTTTTGGTCACCGTGCGAAGACCAAAGATAAAGCAGAACTGCCCTTTATCGGTCCCGAACGCTTTCCAAAGTGCAGAATGCCCTGATTCACCGGCCCCTTCAGCATGAACAATCGCTCCCTTGTCGAGATAGAGCGCAAACTGAAGCGCATATTCGCCTTCGCCACAAACAATGTCGAGACGACCGCTTTTGTTTCCCTGAACTAAAAGTTGCAATAGATCGATGAGAGAAAAATCACCTAAAGATCCTTGGAGATTCATTTTCCCCGCCATGCCATCGCCGCCCACACCCTGTTGTTCGATCAGTTCGATCTCAGCGGCAGTAGCAGCGACCGCGGAAAGTTTTTTCTCCCACAATTCTGGAGATACTTTTTGATCGAGGAGATTGGAAGCCATGGTTCGCTTGAGCAGTTCGTGTTCTTGCGCCATTTTCGTTAGCGCCAAATCGTGCTGATTCATCTGCCAATTCATGAGCGATCGAATCGAAACTAACCCGCAAAACTTTCCTTTCGAAGAGATTGCGATATCCGTGAACAGAACCTCAACCGGTCGTTTCAATGCCAACCGAAGTGCTTCCAATGGATTTGAATCGATATCAGCCACCAAGATAGGACGAATCATAATCTCGGAAACAGGCTTGTCTGCAAAGAGAGACCACCCAAATTTCCCGCTCACGGTTCGGTCGACACACTCGCGACTGATCAACCCACAGATTCCAGTGGGCCCCGTGACAGCAAGATATTCTACTTCGATCTCTTTGAAGTGATCGCGAACATTGCTAATCGTCACCGTTGATTGGATTATTTCAGTACTATAAAGCAGGGAGTGAAATGATGTGCTTTCTGTGTTATTCATACAGACCTCCATCGTTTTTACAAAGATAGCCCCTGTCTGTTTGATATCTGTGTGGAGAAAGTTAGTATTTGAAAATGATGTTCATGATTGACTCAATGTTTAAAATACCATGCCCTACACAACAAGGGCCGAACTCGAAAGTTCAGCCCTTGTGTACATGTACGCAACATGATCTACTCTACCAGAATTTCCACCACGGTTTTTTCTTCGTGACCACCGGCTGAACAGTAGCGACTTCGGGAACGACAACAGGTTCGCTCATATCCATCTCCCCTAATCGCGATTCGAGAAGATGACTCAGTTGATCAAAGTCGTGATCCTGTTCTGAACTGCGGAATTTGAGATCGCCAAACTGATCAGTGTAGTCCTCAAGATACCAATCATTGTCACTGTAGTACTGTTCGGTAAAACGATTTCCCACAGACGAAAGATCTTCATCGGTCAGCTGGCCATCGCAGTAGCGAAACAGAAAATCCGTTCCTGAAAGATAGCCGGAAATCACTTGAGCAACTTCTGCCGCGTGATTTTCACGGTGTTTTTCACCTGCCCACCCTTTGACAAAACACCAACGGAGAAACAATCCGATATGGGTGCCTCCATACTCTTTGGGAAACCCGCGAGGGAAATCTGCTTTTGTGTGCCAAAATGCATCGTCGTATTTCATATTATCGTCCTCTGCGCATCAGCGATTTTAAAGACAAAATTCCAGAACGATCAAAGTAGATCAAAGCCAGAACCAAAGGCGGGATTGATTGTACGATGATTCTCACGATCTGCCACAGAACCGTCTGTTCCTGAGGCATCGGAAGTTTAGAGAGAGCAACGGCTACCAAAGCCACAGCCAGCGAAACAATCAAAATATGAATCGTCCGCAGAGTAAACGCTTTAACCTTCGATTCGGGATGAACCTTTTTCCACTGAACCAGCAGAAGTGAATAGGTTATGAGCGATGCTAACGATCCCGTCAAACCAATGCCAATTACTCCCAATTTTAGTCCAATTGTACTGTAAATAGGAATAGTAATCGCCAATGTTATCAATGATATTGCCAGTGTTGTATAGGTTTTGCGAAGGGCAAAGAACGGACGATTGAGAATCATTATCGCTGAGAAAAAGAACATTCCCGGCAGATACGCCGCCAGAGCATTCGCGGTGATCAGGGTCGAATCTGCGGTGAATGATCCTCGCTGGAACAGCAGTGCCGTTACATCGTAGCGGGTCGCAAAGAGAAGCGCACTTCCTAAAAGAGTGAACACTGCGGTTTTTTCAAGAGTGGAAAAAACCATTGTTTCCATTTCAGCGAGCTTGTTTTCATTTGCCATTCTGGTGATAAACGGATAGATTCCCCCGGCAAACGCTTGCCCAAAAATCCCGACAAAAATCATAAACAGTCGGTATGCATAGTTGAGAGCTGACAGTGCGCCCGTTCCTTCGGGAGAGCGAGATCCGTAAATTCTTCCCATGAGTTCGTTGCTAAATGCCAATCCAAGAGTAAAGATCAGCGGAAGAGTTTTGAACAACCATTCACGCAGAAGTGGATCATTTTTATCGAGAACCGGAACGAGTGCTGTTCCCATTTTCATAACTCCGGGAATCTGAACTGCCACATTTCCCACAAATGCCCCCGCCACAACTCCCCACGCAAACCCGTTGATTCCAATATAGGGCGCAAGAGCAACTCCACCGGCAATGATCCCGATATTATAGAGCACCGGTGTCAGCGAAGGAACAAAAAACCGTTTATTCGCATACTGCACGCCATTCAAAAGAGCGCCCCAGAAGAAAAAGAGTTGTGCCGGAAGGATGATTCGGGTCAGATCAACCGTAAGCCCAAACGCTTCGGACTGAGCAATATTTTTCCCCGCCGCCAACAAGAGTAGTTGTGGGGTAAAGATCCACATAATTGCAATGCCGACAGAAAAGAGTGCCGTCCCAATCCAAAAAAGATTGGAGAAAAAACGATTCTGCGCCTTTCTATCGTGATCAAGTGATTGAAAAAGAGGGATAAATGTCACCGATAATACACCGCCAGCGAGCATCTGGTTGAGCAGATCCGGAAGTAGAAAGGAAAAAGCGTATGCATCAGCGGCAGTTCCCGTTCCCGCCTGCCCCGCGAGAACCGCAGTTCTGATAAATCCAATACCGCGACTCATGAACATGGAAAAAACCATGATCAATATTGCCTTGACGGTGCCTTTTTTTTCTGTAGATCCCATGAATCACCCTCATTCTACGCGAAATAACTATTTTCGTGGCGTAAAATAGTTTTCACAGGAGTAACTATGAATGAATACCTTCGCGAAGAGCTTATTTCCCTAGAAACACGACTGGCGTTTCAGGAGAAAATGATCGAAGAGCTCAACCAAGTTGTCTACAAACAACAAATTCAGATTGATTTTTTTAAGGAAAAGTTCCCCGAAATCTTAGGGAAACTGGGTGCCATGGAACGGGGAGAAAATGTAGGTCTTGCTCGCGACGAAGCACCACCTCCCCACTACTGAGAATATCTAAACTCAAACGGCGAATCTTCGAAAAGGTTCGCCGTTTTTCATCTGTGGACGATAATAATCGTTCCCCGCTACCGGCCATATGTTACACCTATTCATTTCGTGAAACCTATC
>DYSA01000196.1 GCA_020726425.1 Fibrobacter succinogenes
GGCCGGCATTCCCAGTGTGGACGCTGGGAACGAGTGCTGAAGCGAGTTTTTGTCCCCCGCTAACACCTGAGTAGTTACGATAATTCAAATTTCCAATAGGATAATGTCTATTTTAAAAGGGGTTGATCATTGCGATTAACCCTTTACTCATTTCAGAACTGATCTTTTAATTTCCGCAAACGGGTAAACTCTTGAACGTTTCCGGTTGCCGCCGCTTTTAAAAAAGGGTTATACACAATCTCATCTCGCAAATAAATTCCCACCGAAGGTTTCTGTTCATTTGCCAGACGATGTTCATAAAAGGAACAATCAATCCCCTGAGATTTTATGAACTGAACATTCGCATGCAAATATTCGTGAGCGGGATAGAACTGCGTCTCCGCGGGAAGGCGAGATAATTGTTCAAGTGATTGAGCAAAAAGTTCAAACTCCCCTGAAAAACAGCGTCCACATCCTCCTGCAAAAAGAGTGTCACCAGTAATCAGCGCATTTTGTTCAGGCAAATAATAGCACAGGTGATCAAGCGTATGCCCCGGTGTAGGAATCACTTCAACGGGAATCGATGTAAACTGAGTGAATCGTCTCTCTTTCGCACTCACCGGAAAGATAACTTCGGACTGAGGGAATCGATCCTGAACAATTTTCCAGCCATCGATATGATCGTGATGATTGTGAGTGAGAAGAACTTGGTCCAGTTCGCACTGAAGTTCTTCAACAGCAGTAACAATTGAAGAACCATCGCCACAATCAAAGAGTATCGCACTTTTATTGTGAGTCACAAAGTATGCATAATTATCATTAAAATAAGAAATTGGTGTTATCATTCATGTTCCTTTCGAGGTCATTGGTGAGTCATCTCAGTTCCAGTATTCATCATAATGTACCTTTTTTCACTACTGAATTGCGACAACTCCAATTGTTAGAAGTTTGTTAGAAAAAGAAAAGGCGGCTTTAATTGTAAGCATTCTATTATTTTCCAGCCGGATTTTGATTAGCGTCTAACCGAAACCTAACAAAGGAAAACCGGACGATGGATTCTCTGAGAACCGTTATCGATACTGCAAAACAGGTGATTGACACCGCAGCTTCATCAGCTTCGACAACAACCGACACCCTGAAAGCAGTGGCAGAAACAATTTCTGCAACACCTGCAGTTACTGACACAATTGCGAAAGCAGTGAGTGACACCGTTGCCGCCGTGGCGAGTTCAGCTGAAGGCCAAACGTTTTTTTCTCTCCTTGGATCGCTGGCAAGCTCCATGTCCCACACGGAAGCGACCTTTAAAGACCCCATGCTTTTCATCATTTTTGGTGGACTCGCGATTTTCCTTCTCGGTATGAACTACATGTCCACCGGTCTTCAGACTGTGGCTGGTTCAAAACTTCGTTCTTTGATCGGTGCTGTTACCAGCAATCGATTAATGGCAACCGCTGTGGGAACAGGCGTGACCACGATCATTCAGTCTTCATCGGTTACCACCGTAATGGTTGTAGGATTTGTAAACTCGGGGCTTATGACACTGGTTCAAGCGCTGGGAGTTATCTATGGGGCCAATATTGGAACTACGATCACCGGTTGGGTTATCGCTCTAAATATCGGTAAATATGGATTGCCAATCATGGCTATTTCTGCCATTTTCTACCTTTTCAGCAACAAAGACAAAGTAAAATACACAGCTATGGCGATCATGGGAATCGGGCTTGTATTCTTCGGTCTTGAAATGATGAAATACGGGTTTAAACCAGTGGCGAAAGATCCCGCATTTGAACAATTCTTCTCACTGTTTGTATTCAGTCTTGAAAATGGTTGGAATATAACGACCTATTTCAGTGCCATGAAATGTGCTCTTATTGGAGCTATGGTTACGGCAATTGTCCAGTCATCGTCGGCGACTCTCGGGATTACCATAACCCTTGCAATTACCGGAGCGATCAATTTTGAAACTGCCGCAGCGCTTGTTCTCGGGGAAAACATCGGAACTACCGTGACCGCACTTCTCGCATCGCTCAATGCAAACACCAATGCAAAACGTGCGGCTTATGGGCACATGATGTTCAACGTGCTTGGGGTTCTGTGGATTACCACGATCTTTGGTTTCTACATGATGCTGATCAACTGGCTGTTCCACGCCTTCGAAGGGCCATTGACAACAATGTTCAGTAGCGAAGGCGATTCTAGTAGTCTTGCGGTGAAAATCGCCATGGTTCACACCGGATTTAATGTGGTCAACACGATTATCTTTGTTCCTTTTATCCCCAAAATTGCAAAATTGTTGATGTGGCTTGCCCCTGATAAAAAGAGCAAAGAGAAAACAAAACTTAAAAATCTCGACTCACGGAAAATGTTTGAATCTCCAGCACTCGGTCTCGAGGAAGCAAAACTTCGCGTTGATCGCATGGGTGTTCGCCTTACCGAAATGAGTTCTATACTTAAACGGATCGTGAAAACCAACGAGTTTGCGGAAAGTGAAATCAAAGAAGTATTCGAATTGGAAGAGCGTTTCGACAACTATCAGGCCGAAGTGTCACAGTTCATTCTGGACTTGATTGCTGCTTCAAATCTCTCTCACGAAGATGCGGAGTTTGCACTTGGCTTGTATCGGTTCTCTCATGAATATGAGAACATTTCTGACTACATGACAACGATTATGAAACGCTTGCGTAAACTTCACAACGAAGAGATTGCAATCAGCAATGAAGATCGCGCAGATATCGTGGAACTTCACGAAAAAATGGATCAGTTCCTTGCCATGGTTATCAAAGCTGTTGAACAATCTCAGTTTGATAGTAATAGCAAAGCGGCGATTGAATCCGGTATTGTCCGTTCTTCATTCAAAGAAAAACGGAAAGCACATCTTGCTCGCCTTGCAGAAAAAGCGACAGACCCACATCTTTCAGTTGCTTTCATGGACGTGATTACCAGCTATCGCAAAATCAATGACCATTTGACAAATGTTTTTGATGTAATTACAAAATAAGCAAATCTCTTTGTTTTGATTTTGGGGGAAGGATCGCGAGATACTTCCCCCTTTTTGTAACTCTGCGAAAGTATGTTTTGGTTCTTGCTTGTTGTAATCACCAGAGAACCGGTGTATACTATTGAAAACAAGGAGGCTTACCATGGCGAACGTACTACTAACAGCGGTTGATTTTTCAGAAGTTACCCAACGTGTATTAACAGAAACAATTGAAATGGCTCGAGCACTGAAATGTTCAGTCACGCTCATTCATGTTGTGCAATACATGCCAGAAACAACACTATACGAAGGTGAAATGATTCTTCCCGATCTACCAATGCAGGAGATGCTCGAAGAGAATAGTGAGAAATTGCTAAAAGAGGCACAACTGCGTATCACAAATGCCGGAATCGACTGCGAAATTTGTCTTCGCGATGGTTCTCCAGCCTATGAAATTATGGAATGGATAAAAGAAAATTCTCCTCGCATGACCATCATTGGGTCACACGGGCACGGTGCGCTGTATCATCTTGTGTTGGGAAGTGTGAGTGAAAAGATAGTGGACAAAGCAAAATGCTCCGTCCTTGTAGTAAAAGATGATTCAATCTAAATCATCATAGCCATGAATAAAAATACTTGAAGGAGCCTCACCCATCGGGGTCAGGTTCACTTCAGAGTGAGTTTCAGGCTCTGATGAAAGATACCCTCTTTTCACCCCTTCTTTTGCACAGTGATCTCTCCATACATTTACTTTGTTTGCCATATCTCCAACAAAAGCCCTTTTTTCAGGAAGAGGCAGACCACCAGGATTAAACTCTGGCACCAATTCATAGGTCAAAATATCCGCAGCATGAAGAATCAACGCCATTTCGGGATCATCACCAGTATAGTTTGAAGGATTATGGTGTACAGCAACTAACTCGACAACCTGATCAGGAAGACCCCACAATCCTAGCAAATAGGCACCAACAGCACTATGAGTTGCATTGATTACCTGTTTTTCGACATCTTGAAGATATTGATGCGTTGCTCCAGCAATATCAAGAACTCTGCGATATTTTTCGGGGAACGAAGTTGCAAGAATGATTCGCCCCACATCGTGAAGAATTCCGCTCACAAAAGCAGTCTCTTGATCTTTTATCGATTTCTTTTCGTACTGAGCGATCACTTGACAGAATATTCCACAAAGAAGTGAATGATTTTCCCACGATTCAACTGAAAACACCTGTTGTTCATCTTTGGTAAATGAACGTGAAATATGCGCCGTCAAAATCAATCCTTTTACAATATTTCCGCCAAGCAGTGTAACCGCTTGTTGAGCAGAACTAACCGATTCATTCAGGCCAAAATAAGCAGAATTTGCCATTTTGAGGATTTCCGTGGTCATTCCAATATCACTACTGATCAATTCACCGACCCGTTTCAGCGAGTAATCGGGTGAACTAAACTCTTCGAGAAGATCAAGATAGACGCTGGGAAGTGCAGGAAGTCTATCAATTCCGTTAATTATCGCTCGAGTTTTTGGGTCAACTAATTGGCGATAGAGATGATAGATTTTTTCAATCATTCGTTCAAGATCGCCAATTGTATTTGGTTTTGCAATAAATCTATGAGCACAATTCACCGTCTGCATATTTTGCTTAACACTGCGACTTCCCGAAAAGACGATTCGCGTCACGCCGGGATGTTTTTCTCGAACAAGATTGAGCAACTGAGCACCGTTATACATGGGCATATCAAGATCTGTTATGATAATATCAATGGCGGAGAAATCGAGGATATCGATAGCGCTCATAGCATCATTTGCATAGAAACATTGCCATTCATCTCCTTTACGAGAGAACACCTTGCGGTAGATATCAAGCACCATTGCATTATCATCAACAAACAATATTCGTTTCAACATGTTCAACTCCTTTAACCGAGTTGCCATATTTTACGTTACTTTTTCAAATCATTCAACAGAAGATTCACGGCATTCACAGAGGCAATGTGTATTTTCGGGGAAATCGTAAGGAGCAATTAGTATGGATACGAATGAATGGATTTTAAATAAAAAAAATATGGTTACTACTCAGGTACCACGATAAAACCTTTTGTTTTGTAAGTGATTGATATCCCATCAACTCGTTCCGAGGCTCCG
>DYSA01000197.1 GCA_020726425.1 Fibrobacter succinogenes
AAGTTTTTAAGGTTTCTCCGCGAGAACTTCACGATGAAGGTCATATTCCCGCATCTGTCGCAGACCGATTTTCTTATGCACTTTACGAAGCAGAAGTGCAGGAAATTGTCAATTGGTGTGAATCAAATAATGTAACGGTGATTCTGCCGAGTTCGCCATTTTACCCTAAACTACTTTCAGAAACCTATGATCCACCGACAGTTCTGTACGGAATGGGCAACCTTGATCAGTTGAATCAGCGATCAGTTGCCATGGTAGGCATGCGGAAAATATCTGACTATGGTCGAAAAGCTGCGGTCGCGTTGACGAACGGATTTTGTGATGCCGGCCTAGTAATCGTGAGCGGTCTCGCCTATGGTGCCGATGCGATCGCTCACGAAGCGGCGTTGGATCATCACGGGAAAACAGTGGCCGTAATGGCTACGGGGCCAGATCGAGTGTACCCTGCAACACATCGGGAACTGGCGGCGCGTATATTTAAAACCGGCGCAATTATTACCGAGTACCCTCCTGGAAGTGGGGGCAATAAGTATCAGTTTGTTCAGAGAAATCGTATCGTGGCTGGAATGACTGAAGCGACAATTGTTGTTGAAGCGGCTCACAAAAGTGGGTCGTTGATAACGGCAAACTTTGCCATGGCTCACGGAAGAGATGTTTTTGCCGTTCCCGGTTCGATATTTTCAGAGTGTTCGAGGGGAACGAACGAGTTGATTGCCGATGGGGCCACACCGGCAATTTCGGCGGCACAGATTCTCGCGATTCTTCACGCTGATTCAGCGGAGAGTTTGTCAGCCGATTCGTTACCAATACAGACTACTTTATTTGAAGATTCACTTCCTGAGTACCTTTCTCCGGAAGAGCTTTTGGTTTTGAAAAACTTGAAAATGGATCATTCACTTCGGGTTGATGAAATCGCTGAATGTGCCGGTGTATCTATGGATGAACTTTTTACAATTCTTCTATCGTTGGAAATGAACACGTTGATTCAGCAAGTTCCCGGTGGCGGATATCGTAGAGTTTGATTGTCTGTATATATGAGTTACATTTTACTTTCCCCGAAACTATATTAGGGGCTATTCTGCAGGAGAACCATACAATATGAAAATTCAGAGTATGACCGGTTTTGGCTGGGCTGAAGCTGAGGTCACCACTGGTGTCTACAAGATTGAAATCAAAACGGTAAACAACCGTTTTTTTGAAGTTCAATTTCGTATGCCTCGTATCTGCAACTCATTAGAAAAACAGATGAAAACGTACCTCAGTGAAAAACTGGTGCGTGGTTCTGTTTCTATATCGATCAATCGCGATGCTCCTTCGAGCGATCTCACAGTAAAATATGATAACGATCTCGCAGGGAAATATGTCGCCGTACTCAAATCAATTTCAAAAGATTTTGGTCTTGCCGGTGAACCCTCCGTGTCTGATCTGTCGCCATTTTACCGTGATTTTATTGAACAGGAACTGATTGAGTTTACCGATGAACAACTGTGGGCAGATCTGGAACCAGTTCTTACTTCTGCGGTTGCAAGCCTTCTGAACTCTCGTGAAGTCGAAGGTGAAGAGTGTCGCGTGGCATTGATTGATCAGCTCGACCTTATTCAGGGTGGTCTTGATAAAATCAAAATGCATGCGCCTGCACGTCTTGAAAAATTCAAAGCAAAACTGTCGAAATTGGTTGAAGATCTCAAAGGCGAAGGTGTTGATGAATCACGCCTTGCGTTTGAAACAACCATCATGGCTGACAAGCTCGATATCGCCGAAGAGATTCAGCGACTGACAGCTCATATCGATGCGACCCGTGCACTTCTCTGCGGTGATGGCGAAGTCGGTAAGCGATTGAGTTTCCTTTTACAGGAAATGAATCGCGAAATTAATACAATTGGATCAAAAGCGAATGATAGTGATATTTCTGGAATTGTTGTCGACCTTAAAGAGGCCGCAGAACGAATCCGTGAACAATCAGCGAATTTAGTATAACTGTCTATAAAAATGTTGGAGGGGTTATGAGTGGTAGTAATGCACATTTCGAGATGAACGTTGACCGTCTTGAAAAAGAACAGGGCATCAGCCGCTATAAAACAGTTCTGATGGCTGCTCAGGAAGCTCGCTACTTGACCGACCGTGCAAATCTTGGCATGATCGATCTCAAAGGTAGAAAAGCAACTTCGGTAGCACTTCAGCGTGTTTTCGAAGGCAAAGTAATCGAGACCGGTTCGACTCACGAGTAATCGATGTCGATTAGAAACATACTTATTGGGGTATCTGGTGGGATCGCAGCCTACAAGATACCCTTTTTAGTTCGAATTCTGAAGAAAAAAGGATTCGATGTGAAAATTGTTCTGACTTCTTCCGCCGAAGGAATGGTCGGAATCGATGCGCTTCGCACGCTTACCGGACATCCGGTCTATCGCGAACGAGTTGGCGAATATGATATGAACCACATTCGTCTCGAAGAGTGGGCTGACTGCTATCTAATCGCTCCGGCAACCGCAAATACCATCGCGAAAATTACCCACGGCATCGCCGACAATCTCCTAACAACGCTTTTTCTCTCTGTTACAGTTCCCGTTCTTGTTGCTCCGGCAATGAATGTGAATATGTGGGAAAATGCAGCGACTCAAGCAAATGTCAAGTTATTACAATCCCGTGGCGTTTCAATACTTCCAGTGGGTGAAGGTGAACTTGCCTGTGGTGTAGTCGGTGCAGGTCGAATGATTGAACCTGAAGATATTGCCGCTTATATTGATCTGGGGCGGTTTGATTCTTCGCTTAATGGGAAAAAAATTCTCGTGGTGAGCGGTCCCACTGAAGAAGCGATTGACCCGGTGAGAATTATTACGAATCGTTCATCTGGCCAAATGGGTAATGGATTGGTTAGAGCTGCAATTGCTCGGGGAGCTCATGTTACAATGATTTCTGGCCCTGCATCATCGGCTGTTCCAGAGGGATGCAAGTTGATTCGCGTGCGGTCTGCTCGCGAAATGGCAGATGCTACCTTTGCAGAACTTGAATCAAATGATGCGGTTATTATGGCGGCAGCCGTTAGTGATTTTCGTGTAGAAAATGAATCTGGTGAGAAAATTGCCCGTGAAAAATCAGATTCAGTTCAGTTGAATCTTGTCGCCAATCTCGATATTGCTCAAGAAATTGGACGTCGAAAACGAAAAAATCAGCGATTGGTGACTTTTGCTCTCGAAAGTGGCGGCGTTGATCGCGCCTTTGAAAAAATGCTTCGCAAGGGGAGTGATTTTTCTGTCTATAATCGGATCGATGAATCGTTAGAAAAAGCAACTGCAACTCAGACGATTCTGTTTGCGGATGGTTCCGAACCGATAGAGTTGTATAATTGTTCTAAAGAGGTTTGCGGCGCTGCAATTATGGATGCATTAGTGCGTAGGTTATAGCTTGTTTGTGCGCAAATATATCAAATATGGAAAAGAGTGAATTGCTATTCACTCTTTTCTTTCGTCTCTGAATCGGGGTGGTGGGGGAGGGTGAAATGGAATTCGCTTCCTTCGTTTAACTCGCTTTCGACCCAGATTTTTCCGCCTTGTTTTTCCACAAAATCAGCGCACAAAACAAGTCCAAGCCCTGTCCCAACTTCACCATTTGTACCTTTGTGAGAATATGTTGTGTCTGTTCTGAACAATTTTTCCATATTTTCTTGGCTCATGCCAATTCCGCTGTCTTTAACTACAATCTCAAGGAAATTATCCTTGGTTGGTAATGCTGCTACGGAAATTATTCCATCAGAAGGGGTATATTTGACCGCATTTGTCATGAGATTTCTAAGAATGGTAAGGAGCATGTCCCGATCGGCTTCGACATAGCAGTGCGGAGGTATGTGTGAAATAAGCTCAACTTTCTTTGTCGATGCATTTACTTGAACGAGTGCCATTGTTGAGGATACAAGTGATTGTAAATCAATACGTGTGGGACGCATACGTATTGTCCCCGTTTGAGATTGCGACCAGAGTAGAAGATTGTCCAAAAGTCGCATGAGTTGCCCTGTCGCTGTTTCGATATCCAAGAAGTACTCTTTAATCTCTTCAATGTTCATATTTTCGTAGTTTTCAAGAAGTAATCCGGTGTATCCTAACACTACCTGAAACGGATTTCGAAGATCATGGGCTACGATTGAGAAGAATCGGTTTTTGCTGTTTAGTGCTTCGAGGTAGGCGTTGTTTTTTTCTTCGAGTTCATGGTTTTGTTCGTGTAGTTTTGCGAGGAACTCATGTTCGCGTTCGCGAATAATCACTTGTTTTTCTTTGAGTTTAGCATAGACAAAAGACATTATTAATGATGATGTTACGAGTAGTATGTAGTAAAAAAGAAACCGTTTTCCATTTCTTTCTTTGAGTGTATGTTTGTCGTATATCAGAACTCGTGAAGTCTCTTTAGAGTCACAGTGTTGATATATAACAATAAAGTTCTCGATGCGTTTAATCTCATTTTTGGTAGTTGATCGCAGAATCGTCTTGAAATTGGGGATTATTGAATCCAGAGGAAGGGCAGAACTGCTTCTTCTGATCTCATTCCCCGTTTTATCAATCTGATAACTCGCTGCTTTGGGGTGAAAAGTAGCAAGTGTATTAAATATGTTCGTATCACCTGAGGTGCTGTTTGCAGACAAATATGACTCTTGTGCGAGTTTTTTTTGTTCATCGGCAATGAATTGAGTTGAACTTGTGTCCGATTCAACTTTGAAAATTGCAATTATGGTTCCGGTTGATAGGAACAAAAGTACAACGAATAGCATAGTGAAGTGCTTAATATTAATGGGCATACCATTTCCCCCGATGTGGATTGCTCACTCAAGACCACAGAAGGGTATCATGGGAACAGTAGTCCGTCAAGCGGGGATACAAACAAGCCGGCTTTTAGCCGGCTTGTTACTACTCAGGTGCTAGTTACCAATCTTTTTGGCTCCAGCACTCGTTCCCAGCGGGAGCCTTGGAACGAGTTGGCTTAATATCAAACGGTTACAACTTCGCAGTTTTATCAATAGCACCTGAGCAGTTACGCCGGCTTTAACAGTGGTACTTTTTAAAGATTGATTTCTAAAAGAGAATTATC
>DYSA01000198.1 GCA_020726425.1 Fibrobacter succinogenes
TACGCGATATACTCAAGCGCGATTTTCAGCATACGACGAACCGGTTCCGCCGCACCCCAGAGCAACTGATCACCCACAGAGAACGCAGTAAGGAAATCGCCGCCCATACGCATTTTGCGCACGCGACCAACGGGGATATTCAGGGTTCCGGTTACTTTTGCCGGAGTCAGTTCTGACATAGTTGCCGGTTTTTCGTTCGGAATGAATTTCACCCAGTCGTTGTGGAACGCGATCATATCTTCGATTTCATCAAGCGGAACATCTTTGTTCAGTTTGATTGTAAATGCCTGCGAATGACAGCGCATTGTTCCGATGCGAACACACTGTCCATCAACCTGAATTGGATTTTCAGTGCGGCCAAGGATTTTGTTGGTTTCAACGAACCCTTTCCACTCCTCTTTTGACTGACCCATTTCGTAGGGACGGTCGATGTACGGAATCAGCGATCCTGCCAACGGCGCACCGAAATTCGCCGATGGGAACGCATCAGAACGGATCGCATCGGTCACCGCGCGGTCGAGATCGAGAATCGCCGACGCCGGATCTTTGAGATACGGATCAGCCACTTCGCCGAGAAGTTTCATCTGCGACAGAAGTTCGCGCATGTTTTTCGCACCCGCCCCCGAAGCTGCCTGATAGGTCATTGAACTGACCCAATCAACGAGATTGTTTTCGAACAATCCGCCGAGTCCCATAAGCATGAGAGAAACGGTACAGTTCCCGCCGATGAAATCCTTTTTGCCGTTTGCAAGAGCGTTATCGATTACGTTGCGATTTACCGGGTCAAGGATAATAGTTGAATCCTGTTCCATGCGAAGGGTCGAAGCGGCGTCGATCCAGTAACCGTTCCAGCCGGCAGAACGAAGTTTTCCGAAGATGTCAGAAGTGTAATCGCCACCCTGACAGGTTACGATAATATCCTGCTGTTTGAGCAGTTCGATGTCGGACGCATTCGCCAAAGGTGGAAGGTCAAAACCGAAATCAGGAGCCGCCTGTCCCGCCTGTGAAGTGGTAAAAAACAGCGGTTCAAATGATCCATCAAAATCTTTTTCTTCGAGCATACGGTTGATCAATACCGATCCAACCATGCCGCGCCAGCCTACAAATCCTACTTTTTTCATGATAATTCCTTTTGATTAAACGACTCAACGACACATCGATTCAACGAGAATTCAGAAAGTCGGAGTCTTAGTTAATTCTTAATCGACACAACGATTCAACGACACATCGATTCAACGAGAATTCGGAATGTCGAAATCACGGGTTATTCAAATTAGACACCCGATACTTCGGATTCAATGCATTTCGTTGTGTCGATGCATCATTGAATCGTTGTGTCGTTATATTCAGCGCGTTCTTCATACAAAGAATTCGCATTTGCCGAGACGCTTTTTGAAAATGATGCAATCATTCCCATGAGCCCAAAATATTCTCGGCGAAAATATTCAAACTGTTCCGGCGAAAGGTATCCTGCATCCAACGCGATGTAGAGATGCGACCGCACTTCACCACAAGATCCTTTGGCAATATCGAGAAATCTAAGAAACTCCCGATCGGATCGTCTCTCATACCCTTCAGCAATATTGGCCATGATCGATGCCGACGCACGCCGGATCTGATCCTTCAATCCATAATCTTTAACAAACGATCCGCCATTGCTGACTGCATAAACCTGAGAAGTCAGTTTTCGGGCGATCACCCAAATCTGTAAATCCTCAAATCTCGTTGCCATTCCTTCTCTTTTCGTTGAGTCGGTGAATCGTTGTGTCTTTGCGTCGTTTTACGCCGCCGAGAACGCCATTTCCGCTTTTGCCACGAGCTGACCATCGACCTTGATCGTCGCTTTTACCATGGCCATATTGCCGATCTGTTTCAAGAGCGTTACTTCCGTAATCATCTGATCTCCCGGAACAACGGGCTTGCGGAATTTCACTTTTTCCACCATGCCGAGGTAGTAGACTTTGTCCGATTCAACCCCGCCGGCAGATTTTGACAAAAGGAAACAGGCACTCTGCGCCATGTTTTCGATCATCAATACGCCAGGAAACACTGGTTCTCCCGGGAAATGGCCCTGAAACTGTGCTTCGTTAATCGTCACGTTCTTGAGCGTTTTCACGGTACCGGTTACCGTTCCTTCAGTATCTGTTGTAACCGCCGTGAACTCCGTCACGCGATCAATCAACAGAAAAGGATAGCGATGGGGAACGAATTTCATAATCTCTTTTACATCGAACATAGAAACCTCCTTCTAAACCGGAACCTTACGTATGCGCGAAAAATACAGAAAGGACGCGCTCTTACACAACCAAAGAAACGGGAAATTTCTCCGTTTGCCCTCAATTACTCACTCTTTTCAAATGCATTTTCCCATTCACAAAGCAGCTCACCACGAATACTACTCAAGATCGCCACTAACTCCGCGCTTTTTCAATTTGCGAAAGAGCGTTGCCTTGTGCATTCCCAACGCCTGAGCCGTTTCTGTTTTGTTGCCACCGTTCTGTTCGATTCGATGGTGAATGTAGATCGACTCAAGCTCTTTGAGAGAACTGACTGAATCAAGTGAAATCATGCCGCTTTGACGAACATGAGGAGTTGACCGCCTCAGCTCTTCCGGAAGATGTTCCGGTTCGATTCGCGATCCCGCACAGAACACAAAGGCGTGTTCGAGAATATTTTGAAGTTCGCGGATGTTTCCCGGGAATCCATAGCCGAGGATCAGATCGAGGGCATCTGCGGATATCCCGCTGATTTTTTTGTTGTACCGAACATTCAAAACGGAGATAAAGTGATCCACCAACAGAGGAATATCCGATTTTCGATCGCGAAGTGGTGGCAAGTGGAGTTGCAAAACCTTGATTCGATAATAGAGATCTTCACGGAATGTTCCTTCGCGAACCATGGCGGCGAGATCGCGGTTCGTGGCGGCGATAATCCGAACATCAACTGCAATATCTTTATCTGATCCAATGGGTTGAAACGATCGTTCCTGCAATACTCGCAGAAGTTTCACCTGCATAGGCGAAGATATTTCTCCGATTTCATCCAAAAAGAGTGTCCCTCCATCGGCGGCAAGGAACTTTCCCTTGCGATCCGACTTTGCGTCGGTGAACGCTCCCGCCTTGTGGCCAAACAGTTCTGATTCGAGAAGATTCTCTGGAAGTGCGCCGCAGTTAATCGCCACAAACGGCTTCTCTTTGCGATCAGAAATCTTATGTACCGTTGTGGCCAGAAGTTCTTTACCGGTTCCTGAATCTCCGGTAATCAAGAGAGTTGCATTTGTTGAAGCGATAGTTGGAACCATTTCGAACTGCGCCTGAAGTGAGTGATTTCGGCTGTTCAAGTGGTCAAAGACTGAACGACGGGTCAGTTCACTTTTAAGATTTTCCACCATTGACTCAGCTTCAAAGAGCCGCTTTTTCGCCGAAAGATACGCTTCGGTGATATCAAAAACCTGACAGAGATAGAGCGGCGACCCACTCTCTTCCAAGTTGGTGATATGCCATGAATAGCAGATAGAATCACTCTGTATCGGTTCGAGAATTGTACTTTCAGGAGTTCCCACAAACCGAAATCCACAGATCTGTTCAAAGGTTCCGGAAACCAACTGATCAGCCGTGATAGAGAGTGGCCCAAACAGCGATGGAAGGGGAACATTTCCAAAGAGATCGAGTTGAAAAAGATGGCGGAATGCGCGGTTCATTTCCTGCGGCACACCATCGGCACTGAGAATAGTTATCCCAATGGGCGAACTGTCGAAAATTGTGCGAAGACGTTTTTCTCGTTCCACCAGTGATTCTTCGATTCTGCGCATCTCCGTGATATCGATAAGCGAACTGCGAAGACCCGCGCTTTCACCGTGGCGCATGATGAGCGATGAAATGATCAAGAATGTGCGAATCTCTCCGGTGGAAGTCACCATGCGATACTCTTCCGGAAGGCGATTCTCTTCGGTGAAACGACGGCGAATGCTCGCGTGAAGGTGCTCTCGTTCTTCCGCGACGAAAAACTGATCCACGGTAATCTGATTTGAAAGAATATCAACGGGCGAATAGTTGAATATTTCACATCCCAATTGATTTACATAGCGAAATTTCATATCCATATCAAATTCGCAAATGATCACCGGAAGCAGTTCTGCGGTCTCTCGAAACCGCGATTCGCTCTCTTCCAGAAGTGTTCGATAGCGCACGAGATCGGTGATATCAATAAACGAAGAGAGGATATTGTCCGATCCGGGAATACGGCTTACACTGAGTAGCAAGTGCTTATGAGAACCATCGGCGTGGACAAAGGTGGTTTCATACTGAATCGGCACATCCTTGTCACCGTGAAGTCTTCGGTCTCTCATGGTCAATATTTTTTCAATTTCCGGCTGATCCTGAACAAACTCTGTCCATTTCCTGCCAGAGTTTAAAATCTCCAGCGGATATCCACTCAGTTCACTCGCCTTGTGATTCGCCTGAATAATCGTCAGATCAGGAGCGATTACGATCACTCCCGTTCCGGTATACTCAAAGATCGCCCGGTACTGCTCTTCAACCAGTTCCAATTCCCGTTTGTGCCGTGAACCAGTCACCGGCATGGTCACCTTGGAAAGAATATCCTCAACCATTTTTCGCTTTTCACCCATGACCACTCCACGCTTTTCAAATGTACTAATGCAACTCACATCTCACGGTCTTTTCCCAGTCTCCTGCAAAAGGAACTGTTCTATCGATTTCGTTCCAAAACTCCGGAGATCGTGCAAGAGTTTGTAATGAAACACAAAAGTCGTAGATTCGGCCCTATGTGGCCGACGAAATTCAACGTAATAGGTTGATTTAATCGTCAAAAAATGTCCACACAGGGGCATATCTACGGAACATTTGTATTCTTACACACTCTCTCCGGCCTTGTAATGCCGATCGCGAGACCGGAGCCTCAAGATATGCGTAACAGGTTTGGAAATCTGTTGCGAAATTTTGTAGGATACTCCCCCTGACCCATTTCACCTGCTCAAATGGACAATCGGGAAACGATATGTTTACTACAGTACTTTCAAACTCAAAAGT
>DYSA01000010.1:0-18230 GCA_020726425.1 Fibrobacter succinogenes
GTTTTGCTTGCCGCGAGTTTGCGACAGCCAAAACAGAACGTGTTTTGCTTGCCGCAAGTTTGCGACAGCCGAATTTGGTCTCGTTTTGCCTGTCTTTGATGACCTACCGAAGAATAGAGATGCTACAGGCAGAGGTTTATAGCGTGAATAGTGCAGGTGAACAGCGTACTTTATATAGTGACAGAAAAAATGGTACAGCACGAATTGACATGCGGTATCGGCGAAAAAAAGAGGATTCATTAGTCTCGTATGACCGGAAAGAACCTGCCGTTTTTCGCTGATCTGATGAAATGTGATCGATATCTCCATAATTTTGTCGTTCGCCATGGAAAAACAGCTAATTCATTCTCCCGTTTTCGCCGATAGATTAATTATGGGACGGAGAGTGAATCAACAGGGAGGTTGGTATGTGGTCAAAAAACAGCTATGCAGATGTGGATCGGGCTCTTGAAATCGCTTACTATGCCGATGGGCATCCGGTTCGGGAAAATATAATTACACAGGATGAGATTTTGAATCTTATCATACTTTTGAATACTGAATCCGATTTTGATCATCTTCTTCAGCAGATCTAAAGAACATTTTTGCATGAAAATAGTAACGGCACCCCAGTGAGGTGCCGTTTGTCGTTTTATCTTATGCCATTCGCCAACTGATCATGTCACCTGCGCGCATAGGTACCAATTGATCTCCATCGACGTCAAAATAGTCGGGAATTGTCAGCGCTTCTTTGATCAGGGTAACCGTGCCACTGTTGCGTTCGATTCCGTAGAAATCAGCGCCATAGAACGAGGCAAACGCTTCGAGTTTATCCAATGCTCCCGCTTTTTCAAACTCTTCGGCGTAGATTGGAAGTGCCGCGAAAGCACTGTACAGCCCCCCAAATCCACCGGTGCGTTCCTTGTTTGCTCGAGCATGAGGTGCACTGTCGGTTCCGAGGAAAAATTTGGGATTTCCACTGATCGCTGCTTCGAGTACGGCCTGGCGATTATCTTCGCTTTTGAGAATCGGAAAACAGAAGTTATGCGGATTAATTCCTCCTGCAAAGAGTGCGTTGCGGTTCAGGGCGATGTGGTGGGGGGTGATTGTTGCCGCCAGTTTAGAATCCGCTGATGTGATATAGTCGACGGCATGTTTGGTGGAAATATGTTCCATCACGATTTTGAGATCGGGAACTTTTCTGCGCAGTGGTTCGAGAATTTCATCGATAAATCGCGATTCGCGGTCGAAAAAATCTACCGAAGGATCGGTTACTTCGCCGTGGATCAGAAGAGGCATACCCAGTTCGATCATCACGTCGATTGCTTCGCGAATGTTTTCTATATTGGTTACCGCTGAATCAGAGTTGGTGGTCGCACCGGCAGGATAGTATTTCATCGCCCGGGAAATTCCGGATTCATAGGCGCGGCGAATTTCTGTTCCGGCAGTTTTGTCCGTTAGATAGAGAGGAATCAGTGGCGTGAACAGCATGTTGGAAGGAATTGCAGCCATGATTCGTTCGCGGTAGGCGAGGGCCAGTTCCGTGGTAGTCACCGGTGGTTTGAGATTCGGCATAATAGTAGCCCGACGAAACTGTGCCGCCGAATGAGGAAGAACAAGTTGCATCATCGCTTCATCGCGGATGTGAAGGTGAAGATCATCGGGAGCGGTTATCGTCAGTTCTTTAATCATCGGTATTCTCCTTGGATAATTTTTGAGAAAATACAATATGAACAGAACTCACTTGCGAAGCTGTTCGCACTATGCAACAAAAAAAGGCCGCTTCAAAATGAAACAGCCTTAAATTTGCAGATAACTGAATAGTTACAACCCGAGTTTTTCTTTAAGAACATCTGGAGTGAATGGCTTGACCATGTATTGGTTCGCTCCAGCTTTTAGTGCTTCAATAACTCTCGTTTTTTCAGATTCAGAAGTACACATAATTATTTTAACCGCAGAGTATTTTGCATCTTTACGAACCTCCTTGAGCATGGTGATGCCATCCATTTTAGGCATGTTCCAGTCGAGAAGTACAAAGTCAACAGGCATGTTATCCCCCAGAACTTTCAGCCCTTCTTGGCCATCACCTGCTTCGACAACATCGGCAATACCAAGGTTGTTGAGTTGGGTTTTCTGGATTCTGCGCATGGTTGTAGAGTCATCTACGAGTAGAATTTTCATGTTCAGCCTCCTTATTTAGTTTTGAGGGCAATTTCAACAGCAAATTCACCAAGTTCGCATTTGTATGGAACCACAATAGTTGCAACTCCAGATGGTGCTGCGAGTGCATGTGATTTACCAATGACTACGTTGGGAAGACTGATTGAAACTTTGTATTCGGTGAGATATTGTTTTGCGTATCCGGCAACAATATTTGCAATTTCACCAATACCATCAGTAAGATCAGCGCCAACAATTTTAAGCTCCATGCCAATCATTTTTGAAACAATTTTCAACGCTGCTGGCTTGGAAAAACTTAAGGCGATTGTACCTTGCGCTTCTCCAGAGAGACCAATTACCCCTGAAACATCATAGTGGTGTTCAGACGTTGTTTTAACAATTGGTTTTTCCATCGCTACATCGATGCCAATCATTGTTTTAAAAGTTTCGTTGGTCGCTTTAAGAAAGGGGTTCACATATGAAACGTCCATGCTGATTTCCTTCGGATAGAGTCAGGACTACTCATTTATTCCAAATAATAACATGGTGGTATAACAGTTTCAACTAAAAAATCATTGAGTTGGAGAATGCTTTGAGGATTATAAGTCGATTGATTGGATTATAGCGAATGTGTTAGAATCATTTGCGGAGAACGTAGCGAGCGAGAGTTGGTCCTTATCTAATATAATTAGGGTGGGAGAGTTGAGCCATGCGCCACAGTTTGCGTGGATGCCGTTTTCAAGTTGCGTGATATCTGCTCGGTGAGTGTGTCCCATAATGATAATCTCGGAGTCTGATTCTTTGAGGAGTTCGTTAGCTCTGTTGTGATACCATTTCTGGCGTTCATCGCTTAAATATCTGCCTGATTTGCTACTTTTTTTGCGACTTAACCGAGAGAGATATTCAGCAAATCCAATTCCGATAGTAGGGTGGATTGAACAATACATTTTTTGTGCAATTGGGTTTCTTAAAAATGCGTGGAGTGCACGATATTTCCAATCCCCGCGAAGGTCATCGCCATGACAGAGATGAATCGCATGACCGTTGAACTTCACGAAGTTGTGTCCGCTTAGAACAGTAATACCAAGTTGTTTTTCAAAGTAGGTATATGGCATAAAATCGTGATTGCCACGAATGAATGTGACTTTGATGCCTGATCGAGTTAGATTGTAAATCGATGCGACAACCTTAAAATAGTCACTTCTTATTACATGTGAGTATTCAATCCAGAAATCAAAAAAATCGCCAACAATCGTGACGGTACAGGCTGTTCCAGAAATTTCATCGCAAAATTGAGCAAATGTTTCAGCTCGTTGGATTTCATCTCCAAAACCGGATCCGAAATGAGCATCAGAAAGAAAGTAATGTCGAGTTGGATTATTCATAAGAAAAAAGAGGGGATTTTAAAAAATCCCCCGTGGATTAGTCCCACATGTCCTCTGTAGAATCGAGGTCACTAACCATGTCGCTGAAGTTGGCATTTTCTTCGAAAAGATTTCCAAAATTAAGTTCACGCATATCATCATCCATGGTGACATCACCGAGGAAAAGGTCGTCGCCCGAATCGATATCGCGAAGAACGTCGTCAGCATCGAAATCTTCATCATATTTCACAGTATACCTCCACAGAAACTACGTTTTATTTGGAACCAGATTCGAGGTCTAAATGGCCTCAAAAGTGATCTCAATTTGCGGAGACAAATATTGTTGTTGACTGGCTGTCTTGTCAATAGAATAATAGACTTTTTTTGAAGCTGGAAAATGTTCTGTTTGGAAGTGTGATTAGATTCTGTTGTTTCAGAAATTCTGTTCTGCTTCATTTATGGTCACATATGAGCTATTACATTGTTTAATAAGTAGTTCTTCGTATCGAAGCAGAAATTCATCTTCTTCAGAAAGAGAGAGTGTTGCAAGCGCCGTTTGGCAAAGTACCAACGCTTCTTCGAAAATGCTTTCTCGGCGATGAAGGTCTACAACAGCAAGTGCTTCTTTGCCGCGAGTCATCTCGAAACCGCCGCCATTTGCTTGACAGTTTTTCATGAGTTGCATTGCTTTTCTGCGACACTGTGATGTGATTTCTTGTTTTTCGTATTGTTCTGCTAACCACGTTGCAAATAGCATTGTACGAGCTGCTTCACAATCATTTCTCCGTCGATTTTGGATCAATGCCCATGCGATATACTTTCTGATCAATTCGTGCACATTGCTATTGCCAGCAATGGCTCGATATTTTTCATTGAGCACTATCGTTCGAATCTCTTCACTTCCTTCAGAAATATCAGGTGAAGCAAAAAAACAGTGAGGGCAGATGTGGATTGCCGTAAAAAGAGGGGTAAGATTTCCGGGATGGCCGTCAAGTCCTACGGGTGGACTAAAATGAAGCAATCCTCCTTCGCCAAACCGACCAATAGCACCACAGACGTAACACGTTTTTTCTACGAAGGTCAGTGTTGACATGTTTGGCTCCTTTTTAAACGGGTAATCTCGTATAAAATAGTAAGAAAACTTGCAAGAGAGGTTGTTTCTTCGATGGTTGAAAGTGTAAGCGGTAATTATTTTAGCAAAATAAAGATGAATCGATGGAAAGAGTGGTTGGTAATATGCATCAAAAAGTGTCGTTAACAGGAATCAAACCTACCGGAATGCCTCACCTTGGGAACTATTTAGGCGCAATTAAACCCGCTTTGGAATTGGCAGAAAAATATCGAGCTCGTTACTTTATTGCTGATTACCATGCGCTCAATACTATTCGCGACCCAAAAATGTTGCGAGATCTGACTTATGAAGTTGCTGCCGCATGGCTTGCGTGTGGTCTCAATCCTGATGATGTCCTTTTTTATCGTCAATCAGATGTTCCTGAAACTTTTGAATTATCGACAATTATTATGGCATTTACCTCAAAAGGTTTGATGAATCGTGCTCACGCATATAAAGCGGTAGTGCAAGCAAATGAAGAAAATGGCAAAGATACGGATTACGGTGTGAACATGGGGTTGTATACCTATCCAGTATTAATGGCCGCAGACATTCTGTTGTTTGATGCAGATGTGGTTCCTGTTGGTAAAGATCAGAAGCAGCACCTCGAAATGACCGCCGACATCGCTCAAACGATCAATTCGAATTATGGGAAAACGCTTTTGACTATACCCGAAGCCATATTCCATAGCACAGGGCAAGTTGTTCAAGGGCTTGATGGGCGTAAAATGAGTAAGAGTTACAACAATACGATTCCTCTTTTTGTGCCAGAGAAAAAGTTCCGCAAAATTATTAATTCAATTGTTACGAATTCACAGGCAGTTGAAGAATCGAAAGACCCAGAAGTTTGCAATGTGTTTTCGTTGTATAGACTTTTTGCCTCTGAAGAGCAACAGGAAACACTTGCGGCTAGATATCGTGAAGGTGGAATGGGCTGGGGTGAAGCAAAAGGTGCATTGTTCGACGTAATGAATGCTCAAATTTCTCCAATGCGCGATGTGTATAATTCGCTTATGGCGGATAAATCACAACTTGATGCGATTTTAAAAACTGGTGGCGAAAAGGCTCGGGACATTGCGGCTCAGAAAATTGCATTTTTACGCAAAGAAATTGGCCTCGGTTAATATCGTTTATATGGGTCGAATGATTCGGCCCTGATTCGCAATGGTTCACTTATTCATTTATTACGCACCTTTTACTCACTAGTTTGCTCTTTTTCCGCATTCTTTCCTGACTTCCTTCCAATTCGGTTTCTGTTTCTTGATATTAGAAAACGGGTTTCGATTTTACTGAAAAATGAAATCTAATAGGGATTAGCGGTCCATGGATTTGGCACGGTAATTTTGAAATTATTCAGTCATCATATTTGCAATGATTTTTCATAACTCGTCTTAAAAGGTGTTGTATTTCCCGTTTTGTAATGGTATTCTCTTTAAAATTACATCTGCTAGAACCATTCATAATGTGAATTAGCAGAATTACATGTCGGGGGGGCAAATGGACGAAATATCGTTTAAACACTTTTTACAAGAATTAAAGGATTCAGCAACAACTGGCGATGTTCAAAAGTTATTGGTGCAAGCCTCTTATTTTGAAGAAATGACACTTGCACAACAAATGGAAGCGGGAAGTATTGCTCGTTTGCATGTTTCACCAGCCTTGTTTTTGCGGGTGTATGTTGTTGTGTTGAAAAATAATGTTCTCGCTCGCCGAAATGTGGTTTTGAGAAAATTACTTAAAGAAGCATTTCTGTCAGATCTAGCATTACTTCGTGAGGCAATAGCAATTGCTCCGCCATCCGATAAAGTAGCAATTGAGTTTATCACATCGTGCGTAGGCGAGTCCAATGATTCTGATTTGAAACACTACTTAGATGAAGTGATAACCGGTGTTAAAAATCCATTAAATCATCGCGTTGAGGATCTAGAAGTTCTTCAAAAGTTGAAAGAATCAGGAAGCGATGACTCGATATCATCAATGCTCGTTGATGCTGGTAAGGATGTAGGCTTGGATATTGTAATGATCACCAAGTTGTCACAGATTCATTCTGAAGCAGCATGGAAGGCTCTGACTTTTTTCCTTGGAGTCCACAGTTCTAAGGTGCGAGGATATGCAGAGGCAAAACTTGAAGAGGTTGGTCCAAGCTGTGCCAACGTGCTAGTGGAAGAGTTGGATCGTGCGGTATCGGATCCCAATCCTGACAAATCAATTGCTATAATGACGATTTTAAACAAAGTCGCTCGTCAAGATACAGTTAAGGCTTTGCGCAAAGTAGGGCGTAAAATGCCCAATAACGTTAATATGCGTGTTGCATTTTTAGATGCCATTGTTCGCTTGGATCCAGATGGATCAGCACCACTTCTCATGGAACATGTGTGCGATGGCGTGGATGATATAGCATTTTCTGCTGCCGCACATCTTGATTCACATTGCAATGATCGTGTTGTTCAAGGGGTGCAAAATGCTCTTGGAAGTAAGCTTATTACTTTGAAACGCATGGTTGAAGTGATTGTTTTTTCGCGGGCAAAGAATCTTGCTGCAAAACTATCGGTCGATACCGCCTTTTTTGAGGAATTATCGCGGTTTTGTTCATTGCAAGGGATGGAAGAGTACGCAAGTTTCTTCGGTCTTGCAGAGCCATTGGTGGGTACAACTGCTGAAATTGCTTCAGTATGGGCAGTAGATGATTCTCGGATGATTCTACGAATGTATGATCGTTTTGCGATTGAGGCAGGAGTCGTTTTGAAAACGTTCGAATCCGGAGAACTACTGGTGAATTCTATGGATAGTGAACGTCCTCGGCTGATTTTTGTTGATTTGAATATGCCAGGGATGAACGGTGTTGGCGTGGCGAAAAAACTCAACACAAAAGGTTGGGGCGATGTGCCTCGAGTGTTAGTTACTACACAAGAAGACTCTGTGCTTGATGAGGAAATTCGCAATGGATTGTTTAATGAGATTGTTCTGAAACCTTTTACTACTAATATATTAACAAATGTTGCAAACCGTTATCTATAAGGAATATGTATTATGGCTAGTGAAACATTGAAAATTACAAATGATATCACTTCTTCATTTGTGGAGTTACTTCACCGCGAAGTGGACACGCTTATTGATGACAGCATTTTTGAAATTACTTTTGATATGAGTAGTGTAGATGTTGTTGATTCCACGGGGATTGGGTTTATCATCCGCGTGCAAAATAGCCTGAAACAAAAGGGGGGAGCACTTAGACTTCGCTCTGTAAATGCCGATATTCTTAAGATGATGAAAATCATGCGTTTGGACAAACATTTTTCAATTGAAGAGTAAGCGAGGGTGAGTATGCATGACGAAAATGATGAAGTCTACCTCCTTTTTCTTGAAGAATCACAGGAGCATCTAGAAGATATTGAGTCTGATCTTCTTGAGTTGGAAGGTCAGGGATCGGCTCCAAATGAAAATCTTCTCAATAAAGTTTTTCGAGCTGTGCATACAGTTAAAGGTGGGTCTGGATTTTTTGGGCTGACAAAAATACAATCGTTAGCACATGCGATGGAAAATGTTCTGGGCATGGTTCGAGGCGGATCTTTACAACTCAATAGTCACATTATCTCAGTTCTACTGGAAGGATCTGACCTTCTTCGACGAATGGTTCTTCAGCCCGAGATTACCGATTTGCTTGATATTACTTCGCCTATCGAGTCCTGTCAAAAAATTGTTGATGGAGATGATGTTATCGGTGATGCATTCAATTCGGAAACAGTAGAAATTAAAGATCCTTCAGGCCTAGTGCTTTTCACCGTTTCGCAAAATGATCTTGTCACAGCACAAGAAGTTGACGGTGGTGGAAATTACATCTATTTGGTAAAGTATGATCTTTATAAAGACATCGAGGATAAAGGTCGCACTCCTCAACAAGTGGTGAAAGAATATTTACAGCTCACTTATTTTATTGATAGTTACACCGATTTTAGCCAGATTGGTACACTCGACACACTTGATGGTCGTGGCAACCTTCCTTTTTATGTATTGTGCGCTACCGTTATGGATCCACTAATAATGGGAGAGTTTTCAGGAATTGATTCGTGCAATATTAGTTTGTTGTACGATCGGCGAATTACCTCATTCGCAGATGACGTATCATCAATGGTAATTGTGGAGCCTTTGCACGAACCTGTACTTGCCCATGAAAATTCAGTTGTAAACATTCCAAGTCCACAACATACAGTTCGTGCTGAATCATTTGGCTCATCTCGTAGTGCCGTGCAAACGTTGGTTATCCAGCCATCCAAAATAGACGATTCGAATAGTGATAGTTCCGGTGATAAAAAAAGTTCGAAAGATAGCTCGTCATCAGTTCGTATTGCATTAAATCAGCTCGAACATCTCATGAGTCTTGCAGGTGAACTTGTCCTGATTCGAAATGAGTTACTTCAAAAAGTTCAAAAAGTTGATTCGACTGAAATCCGAGATGCCGCTCAGCGCGTGGATACAATCACTTCGGAACTGCAAGAAGCGATTATGGTTACGCGGATGCAATCGGTAGGTGTCATCTTTAGCAAATTTCGGAGAGTTGTCCGTGATCTGACCTCTTCTCTTGGAAAAGAAATTGATCTGACGATTGATGGTGAAGATGTAGAATTAGATCGTTCAATTGTCGAAACCATTGGCGATCCCTTAACACACATGATTCGAAATTCTATCGATCATGGAATCGAATTGCCGCATATACGTCGCGCAGTGGGAAAACCTGAATCGGGCCATATTAAGCTGAAAGCTCTTCATCAAGCTGGTTATGTTATAATCTCCCTTCAAGATGATGGTGCTGGTATTGATCACGAAAAGGTTGGTCGTAAAGCAATTGAAAAGGGATTGATCACCGAAGAACAGTACAACACCATGTCTCAGAAAGAGTTAGTTAGACTTGTGTTTAAGCCTGGCTTTTCCACTGCGGAAGTGGTTACCGATCTCTCTGGTAGGGGGGTTGGGATGGATGTTGTACTCAGTTCTTTTACTCGAGTTGGGGGCGTTGTCGATATCGATTCAGCTGTTGGAGTTGGAACACAAATAACTATAAAACTGCCTCTTACTCTTGCTATTATACCTAGCCTTCTCTTAAAAGTTGGTGAAGAGCGTTTTGCAATTCCTCAAGTGAATCTGGTAGAGTTAGTGCGTATTCGCCCTGAAATGGTTCAAGAACGCCTTGAATGGGTGGGAAATGCGGCTGTTCTGAGACTTCGGGGTAAACTGCTTCCACTTGTACGGTTGTCAGAACTTCTCGGTATGGAGAATCGGTTTGTCCATCCTGAAAGTGGTGAAGAACTGGTGTGTCGCCGGGAAAATATTGCAGACCGTCGTTCCCCACAGTTTGGCGAAACAATAGATGAGCGCCAACTTCGCACTGGCCGTCGTAGTTCTGTCTCAAGTGCTGTAAATATCGCTGTATTAAGTTCAGGTGAAGAAACGTATGGAGTAATCGTTGATTCTCTTCTCGATTCGGAAGAGATTGTGGTTAAACCGCTGGGGCGACACTTAAAGTCATGCCCATTCTATGCCGGTGCAACGATTTTAGGCGATGGCCATGTTGCTATGATTCTCGATGTTACCGCTATTTATGAACAGTCTATAGCTCGCAGTATTTCTGAGCATGTCACAGAAACGAATGATTCACAAAGTAGTATCCAGCATGAATCGCATGCGCTTTTGTTATTCCGAAACAACACAAAAGAGCAAATTGCGATACCAATGGTATTGGTGACACGTATCGAAAAAGTTCCTTCGGGAAGTTTCTTTATGGTTGGAAATCGACGAGCGATGCATTATCGTGGAGATACACTAATTGTTCTGGCACTTCAGGATTGTGCCACTGTTGGTATTCTCGATGAGTATGCCTTTTATAACGTAGTCGTCTTCAATGTAAATGGCCATGAGTATGGATTAATGGTGGGTGAAGTCGATGATATTGTCACATTCACGGGTGAGATTGACGGGGAATCGTATGTTCAGCCAGGAATTATGGGGACCTTTATTTTGGATAAAGAGATTCGTCTTCTTGTTGATATATATCGCATTGCAAAAACTCTCCTCCCTGATCTTATCCCTTCTGAAGTTGCTTCCATTTCAGGAACATCCATGGATACGGGAAATATTCGTAAAATTCTATTGGTGGAAGATTCTAAATTTTTCTTGCATCAGATTGAAGGTGTTTTGAAAGAGCTAGGCTATGAAGTAATTCTCGCTGAAAATGGTGAGGAAGGTCTTCGGGCATTCAAAGAATATCGCAGTGAGATAGCGATGGTTGTTACAGATATTGAAATGCCGATCATGGATGGCCTTTCGATGACACGGGAAATTCGTAAGACTGAAAAGGGGCATGACTTACCAATTGTTGTAATTTCGTCTCTTTCTGGTGAGGTTGCCGAAAAAGAAGGTTTTGATGCCGGTGTTACTGAGTATCTGACTAAAATGGATAGGGAACAAATTTCTGAAACATGCCGTCGATTGATGAAAAAATAATTTAGGAGATATCAATGTTTGGACATAAAGAACCGGAGGATTTCAGTATGGCAGACTCAACGCAGAATACCCGCGGGAGTGCTTATTTTGAAGAGGTCTTAGCAAAGTTTACATCGTTAGACTTTACTTCTGATATCGATGAAAATCGCTTGGGAGAACTGAGTTCGATAGCACCTATACTTCGCAATTTTAAAGATAGTTTTTGTGAAGTACTTTTAGAAGTTAAGATCAATTCTATGCTGATTAGCAAAGCAAGTGATGAATTAAACAAGACAAGTCGTACCATGCGAGATCAAGTTATTCACATTAGTGAATTTGCCGCAAATGTATCGCATTCTACTTCGGAAATGAATGCTAATTTAAGTACCGTTTCTGCCGCAACTGAAGAGTTAAGTATAAACATGAGTTCGATTTCTGATGCGGCTTCGGTTTCGCGGGATCATATTAATATGATTTCAGAAAGTACTCATCAACTAACCGATGCCGCACGTGAAATAGCAGTGAGCACCGATCGCGCAACTCAGGTGAGTAATCGCGCTCAGCAGCAGGTAAGTGATACATCGAGTAAAGTAGCTCTACTTGAAGCCGCGGCTAAAGAAATTGATGTCGTGACCGCAACAATTTCTGAGATTTCTGATCAAACAAAACTTCTCGCATTGAATGCTACAATTGAAGCAGCTCGTGCTGGTGAGGCTGGAAAAGGATTTGCAGTAGTAGCAAAAGAAGTCAAAGACTTGGCACTTCAAACCAGTCAGGCGACCCGTAACATTCAAGAAAAAATTGCGATTATTCAGAATGCCACTCGGGAAGCTACTAAGGCGATGACAGGGATTTCAGATGTCATAAATGAAGTTAATGATGTGGTAACAACAATTGCAGCGGCTTCAGAAGAACAGTCTGTAACCACACAGAATATCGCGCAGAGTATTCTTGATACAACAAACCGTATTGATGATATGACCACGAATGTTGAACAGGGAGCGCAAGCTGTACAAGATGTAAATATGAGTATCTCTGATTCTGCTAAACTGGCCCGTTCTGTGGCTGATTCACTTTTGGAAGTAGATCGGGAAAGTTCACAAACTATGACGGATGCTGTGAGAAGCTATGCTCTTGCACTTGAAGTTACAAGTCACAACTCTGAGATGGCACGAACTGCATCATTGTTCAACTTGCCTCGTGAATATGAAGATCGTACTCGGAATATTCCTTCGGAGCTTTGTCGCTTTACCAAAACCTTTGATGTTTCAGTAGATCAATACAATCGTGACCACCTGCGGATTTTTGAATATATCAATGAAATTCACAGTCACGTGAAATCGGGAAGCAATAATGCTGTGATTCTTCCAGTATTAAAATCTTTCTCGACTTTTACTACAGAGCATTTTGCTCGCGAGGAAGAAGTCTTTATCAAAACAAATTATGCAGCCTATCCAGGTCACCGTGAAATTCACGAAAAATTGCTTGGCGAAGTTCGCGATGTTATTCGCAAACTTGAAAGCAATGAATATGTTGATCTCATTGAAGTAATGGTGTTTCTTAAGAAATGGCTTATTGACCACATTTACGCTGTAGATAAAAAATATGGGCCGTGGTTGAACGAGTGTGGAATCCATTAAGGAGGAATTATGGGAAACGGAGTCAGTCGCGATATCGTTCTTTTCTCGGTTGGTGATATAACATGTGGAATTGACATTTGTTCTGTTCATGAGATCAAACGTACAACTGGTATAACCGTTGTTTATGGCGTTTCCGATGATGTTTCTGGTGTGATTAATCTTCGCGGCCAGATCGTTACGGTACTCGATATGCGGAAACGTTTTTCTTCGATTGCAGAAGGAATCACGGGTGAAGAACGTATCATAGTTGTGCCATTTGGGGCCGAAGCTGTTGGACTTCTTGTTGATAGTGTTGAAGATGCAATTGTAATTGAACAGGATAAAATCCTTCCTGTTCCACCGAATATTGATGCAAAACTGGGGCATTTTTTTACCGCGGTATATCAGTGGGAAGGGCGTATTATCTCTCTGGTAAACCTTGCTGAATTGGTAAGTGTAGAATCATAGTGAATTGTGCCCTGACAGGAGTTTGGTATGGGATTGACAATTTTACGGGTATTTGTCGTAGATGATTCTGCGGTATACCGAAAAATTATAAGTGATGCAATACTTGGGGTCGAAGGTGTTCGACTCAGTGGTTTTGCACGCGATGGCCGAGAGGCAATAGAGAAGATTGCAATTCTCAAACCGGACGTTGTTACACTTGATGTGGAAATGCCTGAAATGAATGGTATTGAAACACTGGCAGTGATCAATGAACGGTGGCCGGATATTCAAGTCGTCATGGTAAGTTCAATGAGTGATTTTTCTGTGAGACAGACCATTGAAGCGGTAGAAGGAAGTGCTTTCTCTTTTATTATGAAGCCGGAAGGTGGCGATTCTAAAAGAATAACAAGTGATCTCGCCGCAGTCTTTGATGCTATTCGTTCAAAACATTCTACGGTAAGTAATAAGCACTATGTGGTTCCTTCTCGTCCGGAACCAGTCTCAGCAGCCCTAACTGAACGATCTGTAGGTGTCCCTCCACGAATTGGAGTGATAGGAATTTCTACTGGCGGGCCGAATGCTCTTATACGAATTATTCCAATGCTTCCTGCAAACTTAAAAATCCCAATTTGTATTGTTCAGCACATGCCCGCTGGGTTTACGCGAGCTCTTGCCGATTCATTGAATAATCATTCGAAGATATTAGTGAAAGAGGCGGAAAATAATGAATTATTGCAGGCGGGGACTGTCTATATAGCTCCGGGTGGAAAACAGATGCGTGTGAGTTCATCAGCAAATGCACCCTTTGGAAAAGTTGAGATTACCGATGATGCTCCTGAAAATTTCTGTAAACCCGCAGTTGATTATCTCCTGCGATCAGTGTCTTTAGCTTTTCCCAGAAAAGTCATAACCGTTATAATGACGGGGATGGGCCAAGATGGAACACGAGGACTTCAGTTGGTGAAACGTCACGGTGGAGTTGCAATAGGACAAAATGAAGCAAGTTGTACCGTGTATGGTATGCCCGGCGCTGCGATGAAAGCGGGACTCATTGATGTTGAGGTTCCTTTAGAGAATATAATACCTACACTTCTTACCTTTCTCTGAGGCGATATAGATGTTCACGGAAATTGAATATGCAGCTGCTTGTGCCTTTATCCTTCGGGAAACGGGGATTGTTCTTGATAGTAGCAAAGGATACTTTATCGAGGGACGGTTAAAACCTATTGAAACAGATGCGGGGGTTAATTCTTTAGGCGATCTAATTCGTAAGGCTGAAACGGATCGAGTTCTTAAGCAAAAAGTGATTGATGCTGTTTCAACGAATGAAACCTATTTTTTCCGTGATAGTAAGCCATTTGATTTATTGCGGAACTTTTTGGTTCCACAGATTATGGAAAAGGGAAATAGTCTTTCTATTTGGTCAGCAGCCTCATCTACCGGCCAAGAAGCATATTCAATCGCGATGTCTTTAAAAGAGATTCTTTTTGATCTTTCAAAGTTCAAAATTAAAATTACAGGGAGTGATATTTCTGCTGAAGCTGTTCAGCGTGCGAACCATGGCGTTTATTCTCGTTTTGAACTTACGCGGGGGTTAACTCCACTTCAGATCAGCAGATATTTTACACCATGCGGTTCTCATGGGGAGTATAAAGTCTCCGATGAATTGCGCTATGTCGTGCAGTTTGGACAAGCAAATTTACTTACATCTCCAATCTTTAATGGAATTTACGATATTGTCTTTTGTCGTAATGTGGCCATTTATTTCAAAAAAGAAGATAAACGATTACTCTTTGAACGAATGTCCCGTTCATTAAAACCCGGTGGATCACTAATCATTGGGTCAACTGAATCATTAATTGACTTCCCCGATTTGTTCTCTCGAGAACAATTTCATGGGATTGTCTATTACGTAAAGAAATAGGGGTTCTCATGTCCGCATATCGCGTTCTTATCGTAGATGACATGCTCGTGAATCTGAAGATACTCGAAAATATTTTGAAGACTGCTGGTTATGAAACTGTCTCGGTTAATTCGGGGAAAAAGGCCCTTGAAATGGTTGCCGTTGAAGAGTTTCAGTGCATTCTTCTGGATATTGTTATGCCGGAGATGGATGGCTTTGAAGTAATTACACATCTGAAAGAAATGCCTTCAGTATCAGATATTCCGGTTATTTTTATTACTGGCGAAGAAGGACCTGAAGCCACGGTACGGGGATTCGAAGCTGGTGCAGTTGACTATATTACTAAACCATTCCATCCTCATGAAGTTCGCGTTCGCGTAAAATCTCATATTAGATTATTTACAACTATTCAATCACTTGCAAATGCTCAAGCTGAGACGTTAAAACAGATTAATAACGCTCAAAATGCATTGCTTAAAAAACCCGAAGATTTTCCCGAAGCGAATTTTTCGGTGTATTACTGTTCGCTTCACGCAGCGGGTGGTGATATCTACGACATTGTTGAAGTTGGCGATAATCGAATTGGTTACTTTGTTGGGGATTTTGCCGGGCATCAGATTTCAACCGGATTTCTGACATCTTCGGTGAAAGCTCTATTACATCAAAATTGCAACGGAATGAATACTCCGTCGCAAAGTATGCGTATGGTTAATTCTGTTCTGTGTGAACTGATGAAACCGGGGCAGTATCTCACTGGTTGTTATGCCGAACTGAATTGCAAAACGAATGAACTTACTGTTGTAAATATGGGCCATCCTCCACTAATTGTTATCCAAGTTGGCGGACGTGTATTGGAAGTTGGTCGTGGGGGAGATGTGCTCGGTGTTTTCGAAGATGCATTTTATCGCGAAGATCATATCAAATTGTTGCCCGGCGATCGCTTTATTCTCTATACCGATGGTCTCATTGAAGGAACGAGCGTTTGGAGTGCATATACTCGTCCTTTGAGGCTGAAAATTGCAAATTATCCTCTATTGCAGGATCGCGATCAATTTTTGGAACAACTTGTTCTGGACACTGAAAAGTTCCGCGGTGAAGTTACCGATGATATCATGGTACTTATTGCAGATATTCCCGGGGAAATTCCCGATGTTGAACGTGAAGAATCACCTTTTTGTCTAACAATTCGATTCCCTTCTGTTGTCCGGTTTACCTCTGCGATTGTAACCGATGTGTATAATTGGATCCTGTTACGCGCTGAAGTTAAAGATTCGTATGGATTGAAACTTGTTCTTAATGAAGCATTTAGTAATGCTGCTATCCATGGAAATGGGGAAATTATTTCTAAATGGGTGACCGTTAGGGCTGAAGTAGACAGTACTATCGTTAAAGTTACCATTGAAGATCAGGGGAAAGGTTTTGATTGGAGAAATCGGTCAAATTATTCTGATATGGGCGATGTGAAAGCTGTGCATGGCAGAGGATTGTCACTATTCAAAGCATATGGTTTTTCGGTGTCGTACAATGATAAAGGTAACTGTGTGATTTTAGAGCAAAACTACTGAACCGATTTGTTCAGTAGTATCGTTTCAATTCTGCATCATAGTATCCGGTGAGATATCGCAAATTCATAAGCCATTTAAAGACCGGTGCCGATTCAAAGAAGAAACGCAATTCCCGTTCTTGGCCTTCCATTTCAAACTGAATAAGATCCTTTTTTTGGAACACTGGCTGTGACATTTGCGCTATTGGGAATGTCAGAGTACCATGTTCTCCCCAAAAAGTAAGTTTCTCTTTGGTAAGAGTCATCGATCCTGTGTCAAGAGTTACAATATTTCCCGCATAATCCACTTCAACAAGGCGTATTGATTCATCTTTTGCAAGGAGATCAGTTTCATTTGCAGCCTCAATATTTTTGCGAATGGTCTTTTTCTGAAGTGAAACCCAGTCGTGAATATCGCTGACGGGAAGATTCGGAGTCGCCTGAACGGTGAGGTTCGGGGTTATGATCGCTGAAGCACCGCAGGCTGAACAATTTGCATTTGTTGCTGTAAACGTAAGTGACTTGTCGTCTCCACATGTTGGACATTGCCAAATCAGTCTGTTTAGGCCATCGGTTGGAGTGTCACAGGAGAACTGGACCGATTGTATATCGCTGTTTTTACAATCATTATTGTAAATGTAAGAAATGATCTTGTCGCGAATTGCATCGGGGCCCATAGCTTTGAGATCTGCCGGTGAAATTACTTCGCGGTTAACTAGTACTTTCCCTTTGCGATCGACACTGCTCCACCATGGTCGACTTAGGAAGTTACCGGAGAGGTTTACGAGAACGAGAGGCAGATTCGATTTGAGAATTAGTTTTTCAATCCCCGCGAATATTGGTTGAGTTTCACCATCCCATGTAGTCTGCCCTTCGGGGAAGATAAGGAGTGGTGAACCATCAGCAAGACGTTTCAATGCCGTTTTCATAGATTTGATATCGGAGCCCCCCTTTTTTTTCGGGAATGCACCGATTTTGTCGAGATACCATCTCGTAACCGGCTTTGCTTTAAAGCCTTCTTCGTTCATCATGATTGAAACCGGTCGCGGTGATGGGTGGGCAATCATCCATGGATCAAAAAATGTTCCGTGATTACTCACCATAATAAATGAAGAGTCTGGCATATCGTGACACCCTTCAGCGTACTGAAGGTTGTACTTTGTGCGCATTAAATATGCGAATATGTGCCGATTAAAACTCCAAAAATATTGCCGCAACCGTTTGTTCGCCATGATTTAATCCTTTATACGTTGAAGAGGAATTCGATGATATCACCATCTTGAACGACATACTCTTTGCCTTCTTGACGGATTTTTCCCGCTTCTTTCAACTTTGCTTCAGAACCATAAATGATAAGATCCGCAAGTTGGTAGACACGCGCCGAAATAAATCCGCGTTCGAAATCAGAGTGAATTACGCCCGCCGCTTTTGGAGCGGTATCACCTTTGTTGATTGTCCACGCACGTGTTTCTTTTACACCAGCAGTGAAATAGGTCTGAAGCCCAAGAAGACTGTACGCCGCTCGAGCAAGAACATTGAGACCCGGTTCTTCAAGACCAAGGTCTGCGAGGAATTCGAGTTTGTCTTCAGGATCAAGTTCCGCCAGTTCTTCTTCGATTTTTCCGCA
>DYSA01000010.1:18330-22031 GCA_020726425.1 Fibrobacter succinogenes
TCTTTGTCGCCATTTTTGGTTTGTTTGGCCATGCGAGTGACATTTTTTTCGACAGTGTCTAAATCTTTTAGAATCAATTCAGTTTCAACGATTTCGATGTCTCGCTTGGGATCAATTGAACCGTGAACATGAGTGATGTCATCATTTTCGTAACAACGAACAACGTGAAGAATTGCATCGACACTTTTGATATGACCGAGGAACTGATTTCCAAGTCCTTCGCCCTGAGAAGCTCCTTTAACAAGGCCGGCAATATCAACCAGTTCGAGGAATGCTGGGACTTCTTTTTTGGTTTGAACTATATCGGCGATCTGTTTGAGTCGCTGATCTGGTACTGCCACAATTCCGGTATTGGGGTCAATCGTACAGAAAGGATAGTTGGCAGCTTCTGCTTTACCCGATGAAATTGCATTGAAAATTGTCGATTTGCCAACATTCGGAAGACCTACGATACCAGCTGAAACACTCATGCTTTATAATCCTTTTAATTGTTATATACAGTTTAGTTCGATTTCCTGAACTGGATGGGACTGATCCCTTCCGTCTCTTTGAAAATCCGGTTAAAATGGGTTACGTTTTTGTACCCCACTCTAAATGCGATTTCGGTTACTTGCCTATCGGTTTCCTGAAGAAGTCGTTTTGCTTCGTGAATTTTGATTTTGTTCAAATATTGACGGAATGTCAATTGGAACTGTTTTTTCAAAATTACTTGAACCTTCGCGTGGGTAATGCCTGTGTCTTCACACAGTTTTTTTACCGTTAGTTCAGGATCGGTATAGTTAACCGCAACGTAGTTTTCGATTTTTTTTGTGTCGTCGTCGAGGTAACTGGTGATATCAAGTTGGCGGTAAGGGATTACAACAGGGCCCATTACTTTGCGAAGACCAAATTTCCGAATCAGAAAGATTGCAACGAAATAGATGAGTGAAAATATTCCCGCAAGCATGTTGAACTCTGTGAGATCTCTGCCAAATCGAATATTTTTCACTTCGATTGTCAGTGGAACACCCTTGGATTCGTAATTTCCATTTTCGATAACAAGGTTGAGTATTTTTTTCAGTGAACCGTTGGGAATATCATGCTGAGGAACTCCCTGTTGCTGGAACCACCACGGATTTGTTTGGAAATCTTTTAGGTTGATTCTGTACCGTTTCATGGTAGATTCACCAGCAAGTTGATATTCAAACGTCCGCCAGCTCATCTCTTTGGAAAGGGAAGTGTATCCGTCGATAAATTCAGAAAAATAGATGTTAACTTCCTGTTTTCCGCCGGTTACCGCAAGATCGATATCGAGATAATCCATCTTTGAAAGATTGAGCATAATCGAATCGGTACTGTCGCGATAGGTTTTGAAAAGAATCCCCGCATAGGGATATTCGATTCCCGTTCCGAGCTCATATTTGATCAAAATCGAAGAGTCGGTTTTGGTGAATGAATCAATATGGGTAATGAAATTTCGTTGCGTTGAATCTTCGGGAATTATTCCATCATCTTGGCGAATCACTGAGAAATTTGAGTGAAGAGGGAGGATTGATACCGATGATTGGGCCACGTTTATCCCGATTGCCCACAACAACAGCGGAACAGGTATAAGGAATTGAAAATAAGAACTTTTAAGTACTTTTAAAATAGGATTAATCGTTATTTCGGAAGCTTCGTTTTTGATATCGCCCATAAATTCCTGCCGGATTATATGTTTAACAGAGTGTTTTGTAAAGTCTCTGACACTGGAAAATAACAAAAAAGCTATGGCAACAGAAGAAAAAAGAGTAATACCCGTGGACATTGTTGATTCAATCGGGTCCACTAACAGCTTTCTCAAACAGAATTGTACCACCCTTGAACCACGTTTTACCCTTCGTGCGAAAATTCAAACGGCGGGGCGGGGGAGATTTGATCGTCAGTGGGTGGCGATTCCTGATCAAGATTTAACGTTCTCAACTCTGGTTCCCGTGTCGCCTCTTTTGATGGAGTATTTGACAAATATTCCTCAGATTGTGGCTCTGGCAGTGAACGAATTCGTAACTTCGTGCGGTTTACGTTCCCTCATAAAATGGCCCAATGACATTTTGGTCGAGGGGAAAAAGCTTGCGGGGATTCTCGTAGAAGGAGTTTTTCAGGGAGGAAATCAGTATTTGGTTATTGGCGTTGGTTTGAATTTGAACAGTTCAGAACGAGTTGGTGTGACGATTGGAAATTGTTCACTTTTTTCTGAAACGGGAAAGAAATATGACCCCGATTCCGTGATGATGTCGATTCTTCACGGGATTTATGATCGAATCGAGATTTTAGAGTGCTCGGGATTCTCTTCGTTCGTGAAACCGCTCAATGATCTTTTGGCGTATCGAAATGAGATGCGAACCGTCACCATTGCCGGAGTCGCACGAATTGGCGAAATTTATGGCGTGAGTGAATCGGGGGCGCTTTTGTTCAGGCCGATTGGAGGCGAAATCGAAGAACTGATCTCCGGAGAGATCAGTTTTCGACAGGGATAATTAATTTCCCGCGAACTCTTTCATCAGTTTTATCTCTTCGGCCCAGAGCGTTTCGTCGATTGTCTCTAAAACCAGCGGAATAGTGTCGAACCGCGGATCACTCATGATATACCGGAACGTCTCCATGGTGAGATTTCCCTGACCGATCGAATGGTGTCGATCCACGCGACTGCCGAAAGTCGATTTCGAATCGTTGATGTGAAATCCACGAAGGTACGAAAGCCCCACGACCCGATCCAGTTCGGCAAAGAATGTTTCACAATCCGTGGTTGTGCGAAGATCATAGCCTGCCGCGAAGGTGTGACACGTGTCGATACAGATACCTATTCTCGATTTATCTTCCACTTTGTCAATTATGTGAGCCAGATGTTCAATTTTATTTCCCATATTTGAACCCTGACCGGCGGTGTTTTCTAAAACCACGGTGACGCCGGAAGTCGCTTCGAGAGCGCGGTTGATTCCCAAGGCTATTTTATCCAAACACGCTGATTCCGAATGCTCTTTGAGATGACTTCCCGGGTGCATATTGAGTCGATCCAAGCCGAGCTGACTGCATCGCGAAAGTTCATCGATAAACGCGTCGAGCGACTGTTCCCATTTTTCCGGATTCGCATTTCCCAGATTGATCAAATAGCTGTCGTGAGCCAGAACCTGCTGAGCGGTATAGTTGTGTGCCTTCATTGCGTCGGAAAACTTTGCCACATCTTCATCGGTGAGCGGTTTCGCTACCCACTGGCGTTGATTTTTGGTGAACATTGCAAATCCGGTTGCGCCAATTGCTGCCGCGTTGATCGGAGCGTTCCACACTCCTCCGGAAATCGATACGTGAGCGCCAATATATTTCGACATAAAAGTCCCTTTGTTTTGTTAATCTTATTTAAGCTTTAGAGTTTGTGGGTCTGTTGTTTTTGGGCGTGCCGGTTCGGCTGAGCCTCACCGTCGGGCCCTGCCAGGGGTTCGCTTCGCTCCGTGCGGAATGCGTCACCGGCTCCGCCGCCCTTCTGGTCCCTCACGCGAACACGCCGAACATCTGTGTTTCCCTTGTCCGCCTCGAAGTTTTATTGTTTAAATATACTGAATGGGTGCTGTTTGAAGAATCGCATTGGGAGATATTCGTGTAATCTGTTGATATTGCTCGCTAGAGTAATAGTTTTGAAGTGTAGAGTACCATCTTTGAAGTGTAGAGTACCATCTTTGAAGTGTAGA
>DYSA01000199.1 GCA_020726425.1 Fibrobacter succinogenes
AGAAGAATCCCCGGAGTGATCACCAGACCGATCGCTCGAAGCGCCGGGGTGGAAGAGAGAAAGAGCACGCCGAACGCGAGAATCGTGGAGAGGGCGGACAAGATCACCGCCATGCGCGTTTCGTTATGATTTTCAAACTCTTCGGCAAAGAACACCGTGTAATCGATCCCGATTCCCTGAACCAAAAGAAGCGCCATGATGTGCATGAAATTGATCGATTCTCCCGCCAGTGAAAGTCCACCGATCACCGCCGTTGCAGCCAGAACCGGTGGCACAAATTGGCGCACTCCTCCCCAAATCCCGTAGCGAACAATCAAAATGATTAGAATCAGCAGGTAAGCGATAATTACGAGATTCGTCGCATCGTGGCGGTAGTTCCCCAGAACCGAACTGATCGATTCGATGCGGTCGAGATAGAACTGCCGATCCCCCCGAAATACCGATTGCATTCGCTTGGAGTCGTGAACGTCGCGCAAAAGAGTGATCATGGCAAAGGTCGAGTCGGTTTTCACCAGAAGAGTTCGCCACGGCTTTGAAACCGGCGATGCCATAAATTGATCAAGCGTCAAAAACCGAGGATCGTTCAACGAAGAGTCGAGAACCGAAAGAACCGACGAATCAAATCCCAGAGAGATAAGCTCTGAACGGGTCGATCCGTTGTTGTCCGCGAGTGCTTTGCGTAACAGCGATTGTCCGCGAATCGCCGATGAGTGACTGGGAACAAAAGTGGAGAGCGAAATAAATCCGTCGAGCACCGAATCGTTCACCAGCGACTTCAGTTTTTTCACCGCGGACTCGCTTTCCACCAGAAGTTCCTCTTCGGAGTTTGCCGTGATCACCACGAATCGACTACTTTCAATCCCCGCGGCGACCGTGCGAATCGAAGCTTCTTCGCGGTCGAGTTGTGGCATGGGCGTGCGAAGGGCGTTCAGTGAATCATCGGTAGTGAGTTTCATCAAGCCGGCGATAGAAATTGCGAGTAACCCTGCGGGAACGATCACTCGAAACGCGGCGACAACGGTTGGCGAAAATGCAGGCATCGGCTTGAGCACTCGCGCCGGAATCGCCCGGATCATCAGTGGAAATCCGAGGATCACGGTGATCCACGAACCGATCAATCCCGCTCCGGTGAATAGCGCGATCTGCTGAAGCCCCGGGAATCCGCCAAACGCCAGAGCTCCGTAGCCAATAAGCGTGGTCACTGCGCCGAGCGTGATTCCGGGGAAAATCTTTTTCAAAACTTCGGCGGAAGAGTCGCCGGTCCAGCGAAGGTGCGCTAAAAAGTGAAGTGAATAATCGATGGCTATTCCGGTGAGCGATGCGCCCATGGTCAGCGCAATCACATGAATATTCGGATTGATCAGTGCCGTTGCCACGAATCCCGTGATGACACCAAGCAGAATCGGAAGTGTTCCCACCAACAGTAACCGGCATGATCGAAACGCCGCGAGAAGCATGAGAATCACCGCCAAAAGCGAGAGCGTTCCAATGATCGAAATCTCTTTTTTCGCCTGAAGGAATGCTTCGCCGGCGAACCGGACAATCCCCGTGGATCGACACTGACCCCCGTTTTTTGCCGCGAGTGTTTTGATCGCCGCCACCAGTTGTTCCGACGATTTTTGCACTTCATTGTCGAATGGCGAACCGGCCAAGGTCACGGTGATCACAATCGACGAAAGGGAATCGAAAGGCATAATTCCGTAGCCATCGATCAGATCTGCGTTTCCATCGAAGAGAGTTTGCATAAACGAAGGGAACAGTTGAAATGGATCCTGTTGCAGTGTGGATCCGTAAAAATCGGGAATGGGCGCGTAGAGATTTCGCTGAAGATGGCGAGTCAGTGATTCGCCGGGATGATCACTTTCCAGTTCTGTGCGAAGTTGATCTGGCAGAAGCGTGTGGCGAAAGGGAAAGTAGAGATCATACCACTCGCGCTGATCCTGTTCGCTGATTTTCCCGTTGATCGAACCGAAGAGTGCACTTTTTTGTAAGAGATATTCGGTCTGATTCGCCAAGGCTACAACGCCGGAGTCCGTTCTCGCAGTAAGCAAAAAGACCATTTCACCGGTTTGCGAGCGGGAAAACTGTTCGGCTATTTCCGAAAGCATTGAAGCTCTGCTTTGCGGAATCAGTTTGAGAATGTCCGTTTCAATCTGAACGCCGCGCACGATCACGCCGATAAGACCGCAGAGAATCGCTGCGACAAAGAGTATAAAAAGTCGTTTGCGCGTGTTACGGGCGAGCAAGAATCGCTCCCATTTCGGCACTCACGGTCTGATTCGCCAGCGGTTCAAAGGTCATTGTCACGGTTCCTCCCGATCCGACCATGGTGAGTGCTTTCACAATTCCCGATTTTCTGCACACCATAGTCATTGATTCTACGCCTTTTTTCATGGACGCTTTTTTCGGGATCATTCCAAGCCGCCACTCGGTGCCATTTTCAAAATAGAGATCAAAAAGAGCCATAACCTGATTGAGATCGCCGGAAAAAAGGGTGTTCATCATGGCGTTTATTCGATCTCCGGATTTCGATGGTTGCACGGTCTCTTTTCCCGATTGATCGAGAAATTTTACTGTTCCATTTGGTTTGAGAATAATCTGTTCGACGTAGGGAGTTTTCTGACTCCAGATTATTCCCCGATCTTTCACAAACAGAAGTGTACCTTCGGCAACGAGCGGTTTTTTGAGCGCCGCCATCTCTTTGGTTTGCACAAAGGAGACCTGTACCACAGAACGTTTTGCTATCGCCGCCATCATCTCTTTGATCTGTCCGGATGATTTTTCGTTCACCGGCGATTCAAACAGTCCGGCAAAGAGCGAACCACAAAGCAGCAAGAGAGCCAACATGATTTTCATTGAAATCCTTTCTGGTGAGATTTATTCACATCTCGACCAATTTTATTTCAGCCGATCAAACCAGATTTCATCGATCTCACAACTATTTACCGAATTGATCGCATTTTCTGTTCCGCGATAGAGAAATTCCATTCGCCGGATATCCGCCGATCCGGATCTCCACGGATTCGCCAGTTCGATCAGTGAATCTTTGGGGTCGAGGTGAAGAGAATCCACGGGGATTGTTACGGTTTTCCAGTTTTGATCCAGTGGAATAGCAAAACTATATCCTGCGATTTCAAGTGAATCCGTCATGGCAGATCCAAATCGAAACCGCACGGTGCCGGTACCTCGAATGCGAAGGGAAATTCGACTCAACCGCGAAAGATCAAATCCTTTTGTCCGATTTCCGAGCCGTGCTCCGAGTCCGGCGTAGGGATAGGTCGTGGCGGTTCCGAGCAGGATTTGCAGAGTTGCGGTTTTGCTGTTACTTTGAGCGGAGATTGTACTGTTTCCGTTGTGATAGCTCAGCGAATCCTTGATCCACACGCCGTTGTGGTACGATTTGTGGATTGAATCGCAGAACGTGTACCAACTCACCCCTTCGGTGATCGGATGGATCGGGTTGAGATCGAATCCGCCGGCGAAATCGTCGAATAGAATATCCGAAGAAGCGTTAATAAGGTCGTGGGAAACAGCCGTGTCTCTGGTTTGAATCACCGTTCCATTTTCAACGCCGCTAAACGATTGTTTATAGAGAGTTATCAATCCCATTGGCACTGATTCAAAGCGGAATGAACCGTTTTCTACCGGTGCGACCAGATCGGTTCCGCCGATGCGCACTGAGTCGGTTCCGTATGCAGTGCCGTGCAACGAAACGGATTTGCTTAGCCAGATCGTGTCCTGATCTCCCGAAGCAATTGCAGATTGATCGCCGTAGACGACTCGGACTGTTCGCGTTCCCTTTGTTTCGCGAAGATATACCCACCCCGATTCACTGGCAAATCCCTCTTCGACAACCGGTGATCGATCACGATCGATCGAATCGAGCCATCCCGAACCATCGACCACGGACACGAACGCTTCGGAAGCGCGCATGCCGGTGGAAGTGAGAATCACTACGCCGTTGGTGGTTTCCGTACTCGTTCCGCCTGCGAAATTTCCGGAAGAACAGGAAACCGTAAGGAATGTGATGATAATTGTTAATACCCTGCGAAACAAACTGTTGAGTTTGGGGATGCCGTTCATCGGTGCGCTCCTGTCAAAGGAAATATCTGCATGTTGATCTGGAATACCCCATCGATCTCTTCGTCTTGAGCGATGATCTCCACAATTTCTCTTCGCGCCTGAGCCAACCGGTCGCGGATTTTTTCCAGTGATTTTTTCGAAGTACTCAAGGTGATTGTTGAAATATCGCGACTCTCTTTGGGGAACCGTTCGATCGAATCGCCAGCCAGAGCGATCATCTGTTTTTGGAACCGTCGCACCGCTTCGGATCGCCACTGATCGCCGGTGGTGAGTTTCGTTTCTGTGGGACGATAGTATCCATGTTCATCGGGAGCGATCATGGCTAGTTCTTTGAGTGTGCGAATCGCATTTGAAGCTTGGCGTTCGGTGATTGCCGGAGAGAATGTCTGCGCCAACTCTTTGAAATTGTCGCGAAAATCAAAATGGCTGAGAATCTCGCGCACCGGAATCGTGTACCATTCTGAGAAATAACGAAAATCATCCACCGTAGTTCCGGCACTGCTTTTCAGAGAAATGAGTTTTGTGAACAACTCCCGAGTCACCGTTTCACTTCGCGAACGATTATACTGAATCAAGGTGTAAAAGTACTCTCGCTCTTTTCCCGTCAGTCCGATTAGGTCTGCGAGTGCGGATATTTTTTGTTCACCGAGATGCTTTTGTTTGGTCAAAATCTTGGCATAGAATCCCGAATCAATTCCCGTTTTCGAAGCCACGTAGCGAAACGAAAAGACTGGATTTGTCGCTTTTTGGGTATCAAAATGAACTTTCAAAAAGTCGCGATACTCCAAAAATGAGTAAATTGATTCCATGTGAATCTCCTGTTGACCACATATTTGTCGAGACTGGTAATATACGCCGAGAATAACGAAAAGTGATGAGTAAATCTGAAGTTTTGGTGTTGACCATCATTGCGAAA
>DYSA01000200.1 GCA_020726425.1 Fibrobacter succinogenes
CCATTGCTTTCTATTTCTGCAAACGCACATCCTGCAAACGCACACTTCTGCTACTTTTTTACCAATTCTCGTTCTGACCATTAGTGACCATATTTTTTTTGTGTGAGCATTTATACACTTTGCTCGAAGGCAGTTTCTCTTTTAGCTCAAAACTGAGAAACGGTAGTGTCTTTGTAACATAGTGCTATACAATTATAAACTTCCTTACTATGTGTGACTGTTCTCACTTCGTTGTGCAGGTTTTGAGTACATTGTGTAACAGTTTGTTGCGTCGAACTGATATTACAGCTCTGATAAATCTATATATAGACTGAATAATTTCAATTATATTGTTCGTCGTTTACGGTATTGTTTACCAAAATGATGTACTAATAGTCAAAGGACGTCACTTGAATATTCGCACTGTTCTTGTCCACCAGATCCCTCAGTTCTGCCGGTTGTTACTCATTGCTTTCGCTCTCTTTTTTATAACAAGCTGTTCCCTTCCTGAAAATTCACAGCCTGCGCGGTGGAATGTTTCTGCAGTGGTACCACTTGCGAAAGAGTCAGTTCTTTTGTGGGAAGAACTTGATTCAATCACCAGTGAACTGAATCAAGGTAAAGGGGGAAGCACCAGTTTGCTTCACGACTCAATTTTGACAATACTTCGCCAAGATACGATGACGACCACTCTCGATTTGGGAACATTTTTTGAAACTGAGCCTTCGCAAAAGAGCGATCGCATCGGTGAAATTGAAATAACTAATATGGATTTCATTTCTGTTCCGCTTGTTCAGACAATATCCAATAGTTCTCAATTGTCGGTAACACTTCCGCTCGCTTCATCGCAGTTTGAAACAATGCACTTTACATCAAATTCGGCTCCGATTCAGATGACCGTGACCAATAGTTCTTTAGCGAGTATCAGTGGTGGTTCTGTGATTCTCGATTCTGAAGGGAAGAAAGTTGTTGGTACGATTGCACCCACGGCACCAGGAGCAAATGCTGTTGTTACGTTGGATGTGGCGGGACTGACTATTACCACGAATAAAACGAAATTGACATTTTCGGTTCAATATGGATCGCCAATTCCCACCGGCGTTGTTGGGGTTGCTGCGCTGACATTGAATGGTGCTATGATCGATCAAGGGGTAATTCAGGGGGCACTCTTTCCTGACTCCGTTACTATGCCCGTTTCGGTTGATCTCGCCGAATCACTGTTTGTGGAATTAGTGAACTACAAATCTCTTGAAATTATCAGCACAATATCGAATGGATTTAGTTTCCCTGTGAACATGAAAACTGCACTTGTTGCGACTAAAACGGGAATCCCCGTTCCTCTTTTTACGACTGCAAAACCGATTAAATATGGCAATGAAAAAATTTCAACGCTCCTTTCGAATGTTGCTTTGACTCCGCGATGGATCGATTCAACTCAGGTAAGCACTCTTGATGTCGCGGTCACCATCTATCCGGTCACGGGATCGGGAATGATAGATTACGATGCTAACGATTCACTGGTTCTCTCCATTGACTTTGGGAAAAGTACCTTCCAATGTGTCATCGGTGTTTTGACGAATGGTTTGTCTGATACCGTTCGCACCGAAGAGTGGGAACTTCCCGAATTGATGGCACCAGATATACGCGACAGTGTTATTGGGAAATTACAACTTTTAGGGAGTCAAATCTCAGCAAAACTCTTGCCCGATTTCTCAAGTTTGACTCACATTGATTCCGTTAATTTTGACTTAGCCACCGGATATCATTGGGTTGATAACCCCGTGAAAAAAATGACAATTCATTCTGAGTTTACTCACTTGAAAGGTCAGACTTCCGCATTGATTCAACAGAGCGGGGATTCGGTTATTAATTCACTGCCGGAACTTTTGAACACTGAATCGGTGATTGCGATTCCTCCAAATACCGGATTTGCGATTGTCTCCACCGATGGATCGGTGAAACTTCCTTTTACGGTTCTCGCGGATATGTTGATTCCCATTCATGCGGTGACAACGGTGGCTCCGGTTTCTCTGATTACTTCACTGCAGGAGATTGAAGTTCCCAGTGAAGATCTTCAGATGCTCAAGTCGATTGATAATCCTACGGTGAAGCTCAACCTTCATTATAAAAATAATAGTTCCGTTACAATGGGACTTTATGGTGTTGGTGCTGATAGAGTTAATGCTGAAGTTCTCGACACGTTGAATGCTAGTATGCTGGTGCCTTCACTTTCGAGCAATCCGGCGTTCTCCTTTTTTGATCTTACCGGGGCACGGTTTATCGAACTGAAAAGTGGTGAAGAGGTTTCGGAAACACTGACACTGGCTTCCGACGCGCTTATTGCCTTTGCCGATAATGATCTTTTGGGAATGCGCTTTCATGTACTTCTTCCTGCCGGGTCTGATATGCTTCTGACAAATCTCTCTTCTATTGATATTCGCAGTTCCATCGAACTGAACGGTATTGCGCGCTCTGACTTCTTGGAGGATTCGAAGTGAAACCTATTCAATTGATTCTTCCCCTTGTGGCGACTTCGCTTTGGGCATCGGCTCCAATATCTTCGGGAATTCAAACCTATCTCGGAATGACTGATCAGTTTGAAGAGTGGGACTATGTCTCTGGAATTCCCGCAGAAATCGATAGCCGTTTAAACCAAATCACCCAATTAGACACCTTGTTTTCACAGTATCGCGATCTGTTATCTGAGTGGGATGCACTTATATCGTATAACTCCTATGAATCTTCGTGGAGTGAAATTGAAGATCTTCTCGATCTGGACAACAAAAAATTGTACGGTTCGCTTCCCGAGTGGGATTCACAGACCTGTTTGAAAACAAACCATCATGCACGCTCCTATGATAAATGGCACATTTCTGGGACAAAGAAAAGATTCGATATTTCACAGGTTCGCCCGTGGAATCCGGAACTTGCTCCCGCTGCAATTGCAACAAGCTGGGATCAACCAATTTCACCTTCACAAAATCCTTCTTTGAATGGGTATGTTGATGTTCCACTCAATCTCAACGTAAATCTCTTTTCGAACAGATTGGCTATTACGCCGTATCGGGAACTTTTGGATGCGGATCGCCAAATTCTCTCTCGTTTTATAACCGAAACAATCAAAAACAGTTTTAATCTTCACGATTCAGACACTCCCGAAGAGACCACAGACAAAATGAATCGTCGTTTGAAACACGATGTTCATGTGAATAGTCATGTCTCGTATACACCATTTGCGATCTCTGGCGAACACGCTAATTTCGGCATGAATCTTTTCACCGATGTGGGCATTACTGTTCCCGGTGATCTTTTGGGTATCGTATTCGGAAGTACCTTGAAAGAGGGAACCGTGTTGGATATCTCTTCACTTCGCGCTGAAGCGATTGTGGGAACAGTGCTTTCTGCCGGTGGACGTTCCCAAAGAGATGTTCCCGATTTCCTGTTGCCACTTCTTCCCACTGGTGAAGGGTGGTTTTGGAAACAGTTTAACGTTGATTTTATCACGGGGCTTGGATACGTTGATGTTCGTGGTCGTGAAGGAACAATTGAAATTGATGGTGAAGGAACTTCGTATCTTCTCAATGGTGAAGCAGATGTGTATCTTGCGGGAACGGGTCTGGAAAATGAGTATGAATTCAGTAATCCCTTTTGGGTGAACAATCTTCCCGCACTGAAACCGGCGGGATACGGTATCGGACTCGATGCTGGGTTCCAGATCAGTGATGAAAAAAGAACGATTCAACTTCAGTTTTCCAATGTGGGAGCTATGCGTTGGCGAGATGTTAAAAAGGGGCGCATGGCGATTCACAGTGATTCTCTTGACATGGAAGGTCTTGTCAATGAAGGTGAACCTGGTGATATCGCAACGATTGAAAACGATTCGCTGAAACAGATCGATGTGCTTTGGCGCCCACTGAAAACATCATTTACTCTTGCGGGAACACAGGTGCTTTCGCAACGGGCAAAGCGAAGTGCTCATGGTCTGTACGCTCGTCAACTTCGGGTCTTTGCCGAATATAATCAGGCGATTACACCGTATGCAGGGTGTTCGTTTGTTCCGCGTCTCAAGACAGGGATCGAAGATGATTTTCTTATGGGGGCGATCGGTGCGGGATATTTTGCAATTGTTGGCGGAAGTGAAGGTATCGGTTCAGGGTTGACCATTCGCTTGTTCCAGAATCGCCATTTCTCACTGAACACCGAGTACATGGCCTACGGATCACCGATTCTGTTCCCGAAACGAGGCGTGGGATTATCGCTGGTCACTCGATTTAATCGCCACCCGGATAAATGGTATAAATAATTGAAGATAATTCCATTGTGAAACAATTCAGATGGAGAAAAGGAGCATCAAATGAACATGAAATTGAGTAGTGCACTTCTTGCAGGAATCGCTTGTCTGGTTTTTGCCGCACCAAAACCGGAAGCAAAAATCAGTACATTTTACACTGCCGATGGCAAAAAACGATTCGCTGAACTGATCTATATGAAAAAGGATACCGTTCACACTTCGATCATTGGCAAAAATGGTGCAACCTATGTTCGCGCTTTTCCTAAATGGGTGTTTACGGAGATTAAACTTCCCAATGGAAAGTCGGTAGATCTCAAGAGTTCCGACTATGACCCAAACATTCCCGCAGATTGGCAGGATGTAATTAGTTCTTCTGCGCCGTCTGTTGCGGTTCCCACTAGCGCGGTAGCACCAACCGTTTCATCTAAAAAAGAACCGGTAGTCATAGTCGCTCCCGTTGAAAAAGTCGCACCGGTTGATACGGTTGAAGTTGCCAAGACAGAGTCAGAACTTCCGGCAAAAGAGAAACCATCCGCAATCCCGGTGATCGCTTCGCCAGTTGTCGCTTCACCGGTGATCGCTTCGCCAGTCGTTGCAACTCCGGTTGTGAATGTCGCTCCAATTGAAACTGCAAAAACCGAAGAGCCAAAGGCCGAAGAGCCAAAGGCCGAAGAGCCAAAAGTCGAAGCCGCTAAAGTCGAAGCCGCTAAAGTCGAAGCCGCTAAA
>DYSA01000201.1 GCA_020726425.1 Fibrobacter succinogenes
AAACGGTTACAACTTCGCAGTTTTATCAATAGCACCTGAACAGTTACATGATTTGATATACCAAAGATTTTTATTGTTTGTTTGATATGAAAAAAGCCCTCGGACGGAAGTTCGAGGGCTTTTTTAACAAATGGAGTAGTTGAATTCTTCAACGGTTATCTTTGAATCGTCATTTTCTGAACAGATCGAATCCCCGCTCCGAACACTTCGACGAGTACCATTCCGGTAGGTGAATTGAAATTATCAAGAACGATTGATCTATCTCCTGCCGCGAGAGCATAGGTTCGTGTGTACAAACGTCGCCCGTTCACGCTCATGATCGCTACAGTGTAATAGCCTTCAATGGGAAGTGTTACATTGAGCGTTGTCGGGGTGAGTTTTGTCATCAATGGTTTTGCTACGGATGCGCGGATTTCGCGATTGGCAATTGAGATTGGTTCGAAATTGGGATTGGAATATTCGACAAGATCGTGGTCTTCACCAGCGAGTACAAGAGTCATTATTGCAATAACTAAAAGTATAATCTGACAGTTTTTCATAAAATGATTCCTTTGGGAAAGAGTATGCTTGAAATGTAGTACGATTAAGTCCGAAATGCTTGAAACAAAATTGCAATTTTCTTTGCTTTTTTAAAAAGATATGGGAATCAGGATGTTCGTGTAGGAAATCGGAGAAAAGAAGCGGTGAATTGGGGTAAAATGCGAAGGATTGTAGCAGTTTCAACGGTTTCACTGCATGAACAAAAAAAAAGGAGAACAATTGTTCTCCTTTGTGCATCGTATTAGTTGCTCTTCTGCGGTCTAAATGGCCAGAAAAACGAGACCATCGGTGATACTTTCCGCGTCTGAACCCAGATTTTTCCCTTGCCAGAGAATTTACAAACAAGGCCTTCGCCGGAAAGAAACAAGGATTTGTATCCGCCAACTTTGGAGATTTTGTACTCCAATCCTCCGGTGAACGCCACGATATGACCGGTGTCAACCACGTAGTCGCCATCAACATCGACCGAAAAAATCCCGCCATAACTGTTGAACCAGAGATCGCCGGTTCCGGAGCATTTGATCAGGAACAGTTTTTCTCCGGAGAAAAATCCTTTGGTCAATCCCTGCCATTTTGTCGCCGTTTCAATTCCCATGGCGGAAGCCACAAACGCAGAGTTCTGCATGAAAATTGTATCGTTGTCCAGATAGATGTGGTCCACATCGCCGGGACTTGAAGGGGCTAAACAGATTTCTCCGGGAGCTTTTTCCGCGGTGAATTCATTGATAAAAAGTGATTCACCGGTGAGAAGGCGACCGAGTCCGCCTTTCATTTTTGTTTTCATGATTACGTTGGTATCCATGGAAGCCATGGCAGAAGCTTCAACTTTGAGCGTCTGGCCCGCGGGGATTTTTACCGTGATAAATCCATAATCCGGTTTTTTGTCGAGAGAAAATTCAAATTTCATACTCATGAGTTAACTCCGTGGTTTCAGTTTAGGACCGACAGCCTGCCCGAATCCCTGAGGATTGTGGGACTGACACCAGACTGTTCCGGTTCCTTTAAATTTGCACACAAGACCTTCGCCACCAAGGAATGAAGAGAGAATACTCTTGCCGGCCTTGGAGATGGTAAAGCTCAGATTTTCGGTGAACGCAACGATATGACCAGTATCGACAACATATTCTCCGTCTACTTCGATCGGGTAGATCGCACCGAACGAGTTGAGAACCACTGACCCGGTTCCGCGAACGCCGAGCCAGAAAATTGATTCACCAGAGAATACCGATTTCATTCCCTGCCATTCGAAATCGATATCGACACCGGTGGATGAAGCAACGTATGATCCGCCCTGAACAACCAATTTTTCATTCTGAAGTTCTTTCACCATCATATCGCCGGGAAGTGAAGACGAAAGAATCACTTCGCCACCATTTGCTGAAGCGGTGTAGTGGTTCATAAAGAATCCTTCGCCGGAGAACATCCGTTTTAGTCCCGAAGCGATTGAACCTTTTCCTTTTTTGTGAGTGGTCGTTTCGATCGACATATTGCCACTCATGGCAACCATAGATCCACCTTCGGCGGTAAAGGTTTCATTTGGTGCGAGAGCCACTTTCGCAATGGCACTTCCCGGACCCATCTCTATTTTGACGTTCATTCTTTCTCCTTAGAGGTAGCGATTGATCCAGCCAGCGAGGCCGTGAACACTGCGGGTTTGAATAACAATTTTTCCATTTCCTTCGATGCGAGTAACAAAGCCTTCACCGCTGGTGAGACTTGAAATCAGATCGCCAGAGAGCTGTGTTTTCAGTTTGAGGTGGCGGTCGTAGGAAACAAGGTGAGCCGTGTCTACGATATATGAACCTTTCACCTCTTTTTCGATCATCCCGCCGTAGGCTCCATACCACACGGTTCCGGTTCCTTCAGCTTCGAGACGGAACAGACCTTCGCGAGCGATCAGTGAACCGAATCCGGCAAAGCGCGTTCTCAGTTTGATTCCTTCGGTGCTGGCGATATACGCTCCCGGCTGAAGGCAGACTGATCCATCTTTCAGATCCACGGCTCGCATATCGCCGGGAGTTCCCTGAGTGATCGTGATCTTTTTAGGCGACGTTGTGCCATTGGTAAACGTGGAAATGAAAAAGCTTTCACCGCTGAGAAACTTTTTCGCCAAAGCACTGAACAGATTTCCGTTCATGTTTGCTTTCATATCAAGTTCGGCACTCATGCTCGCCATGGCACCGGATTCCGTAACGATTGATTCACCCGGTGCCAATTCCATTTGGATATGGGCAAACGCGGGAGCTCCTTCGATAGACCATTTCATCGTTCTTTCTCCTTTGAAAGTATTGATTTTAGATGGTTTCGATATGCAGTATACTCTATTGGGAAATTTTTACAAGGCTGGATCGCCACTCCGCCAAGACGTTTCACTCGTTCAGAACGTTCTTTGGGATCTGGGTGAGTGCTGAAAAACTCAGGCAGAGCGATTTTCTCTTTTGATGCGAGTCGGGTGAAAAATCCGGCGAACTGATTCGGCGAAAAACCTGCTGATTTCATGTAGGCAACTCCCAGAGAATCAGCTTCCCGTTCGAATGACCGGCTGTAGGTGAGAAGTGATAGATCTTTGGTCTTTTTGAGAATATCCGCCGGGCCATCAAGACCCACGAGAATCCTCACAATGATCAAAAATCCTACCCGATCCACGGCTCCGCGAAGGTGATGGCGAGCGGTCACGTGTCCCATTTCGTGAGCCAGAACACCAGCAAGTTCATCCACGCTGGCGGACTCTTCGATAAGTCCCGAGTGGATCACCAGATCACCCGAAGGAAGAGCAAAGGCGTTGGGAATATCATTGTTGATCAGCGTCAGTTTGAACGGAAACGAATCGAGATGATTTGCTGTGACGAGACGTTTCTGAAGTTCTGCCAAAAGTTTCTGCGATTGATCATCGGAAATGACATCATCCTTTTTCATGACTAACGGAAGAAGTTTGCCTCCCAGAGAGTAATCGACCGATCGGGGAATGTAGTTGGGGATTTTGGTACGTGCAAAGGAGATGATTCCCGCACTGGTTGCCACAAGACCAACTACGGCGAATAGAGAGACAATCCATCGACGGGCAGTGCGATTGTTCCCTTTTGCCGTGATCGCATTCACTTTTTCAGCTAAGCGCGAGTATTGAACGTTTGACTCTTTGAGAATCGCAGGATTTTCGATGACCAGTGTTTCTTCGGCGGAGATTGATACATATATGAAACGATTCCCCGTTCCGCCAAACTCAATTTCACATGAAGAGTAGGGGAGAACTCGTTTTGTGCCATCGGTTCCGATAAATTCAAAACCATCTATCTCCGCAGTTGCAGTTCCACCGGTCTTGCCAAGTGGATTTAAGAGAGATGCAATGTACATGGTAACTCCTTATATACTAAATTGGTGAATTAAATATATAGTAATGGAATTGCGAAATGAACATTCAGTTGGAATGGAATCATTTTATCTCGAACTTTGATATGAGGGCGCGTTCAGAGCAACCTGTCGAAAAAATTACTCTGTTTGAGGTGTTGAGTCTATTGTTTCGCAAAGAGTCCCACATAGAGGTGAGGCGTGCTCTCTTTTTCAATTCCCGATTTTTGGTGTTCAAATCCATTTTTGTGAAGAATCACCGCAATTGTTTCGAGCTTTTTCATGTCGATCTCTTCGTATATCGGCTGAATAATCAAAATCTCCCGCGAACACCCACAAAGATCCATGATCAGCCAAATAAACTTTTTGGCAAACTGATTCTGTCCCAGATAATCGAGTACAAAACTCATCACCACGGTGTCGTAGGTTTTTAGGGAGACTGAGTAAATATCTTTGTTGATAAAGGTTATCTTTGAAATGAGCGATGTCAGATTCTGTTTCGCCTTTGCAATTGCTCGCTTTGAAATTTCTACGCAGAACAAGCGATCACACTTTTCAACCAGTTTTTCTGACACGATGCCATCCCCGGAACCGATTTCCAGAATCGTTTTACACGGGCTCACGTAGTTTTCGATAATCCCATGCAGTTGCCCTTTCATTCGTTCCGCTTTCCACGGATCTTCCAGTTGATGGGTCTCTTCCATTTTTTTCTTCAGGCGATTGCGAAATAGCAAAAAATCTATGAACTGTTTCATGGGTATTCCTCTTAATTTGAACAGGTGATCCGAAATATAGATCTATAGCCGATTCTTGGGAAAAACGTTTCCATATTCTCATAATGGAACTGAGCTGGTGGTTGAAGGGGGGAGAAAATAGCTTCAGCACTTTTGCCCCGCATCTTCGCCCCGCATCTTCGCAGGGGGTGTAACTCAATGGATATACCTAACAATTGAGGAAGATCTTTGTCTGAATCATTACAAAGCCAGAGTAATTGGAAGAGTTGAAATACCCCGTTGAACATTTCCTCTGTACAATTTGTTCAACTGGACGTTCGAATCGTTCAACTGGACGTTCGAATCGTTCAACTGGACG
>DYSA01000202.1 GCA_020726425.1 Fibrobacter succinogenes
TTACGAGATAAAATTTCCTATTTGGGACAAGATTCGCTCTGTTTTCTCGGCTCGGTGAGAGACAATATTGATCCGACACATAAGTATTCAGATCAACAGATTACCGAAATTTGCACATCAGTCCAAATGGATGGGATACTTTCGCGACTCCCTGGTGGACTTGATGCCACAGTGACCGACGAATCCCTATCTGGGGGCGAACGGCAACGACTTTTTCTCGCACGAGCGGTAGCGAAAAATGCCGAATTGCTTATCTTTGATGAAGCTACTTCGGCTCTTGACGGACACACAGAATCGCTGGTTCTCGAAACACTAAAAACCCTCCGTCACGGGAAAACGGCGATTACTGTTGCCCACCGATTATCCAATGTGAAAGAGTGCGATATCATTTACGTACTTGAAAATGGAGAACTCGTGGAATCAGGTAAATATGATGAACTTATGGCAAATGGGAAAAATTTCTACAACCTGTTTACAACCAGTGAAAATTGAAATACTCGCGAAAGGAATAGCACGATGAAATATGATGCAGTGATCAGTCTCGGAAGTTTTTGTCAGGTTGGTGGAGCACTTTGGCTCTATGGACTCAAAAATATTAATTCACCTCTGGACAACTTTGGAATCAAGCGATGGCAGAGTATTGCAGAAATTCTAAAATCACGATTCGCGCACTATTGGCGACTTGAAAACATGGGGTTCGGGAAAGTAGTAAAAGAGTTTTCCGCCGTATGTGGCCCCAACACGCCACTTCGAAAAATGTACGACAACAAATACGATTTGGTGAGCAATCACAACTTTTTAGAATCGGAAAATCCCGAAGGAAACGAGTTTGCTTCGTATCCTCAGTTTCGGGAAAAATTAGCGTTTCTCGAAGAGGTTTTCATCAAGCAGTGCACCGAGTACGACAATATCAGATTTGCGCTAAAGGCAATGAGTTGGCCGAATCCTAAAGAAACGCCGGTATCGCTTGCTGACATTCAAGAACTCTGTCAGGTTTTGTCGGAACTTCGCGAGGGAAAGGCATTTGATCTCTCTATTGCGGTTCCACTTACGCAGTTTAAAACCATATCTGCCGAAGTTATGGCGGCGGGAATGACAAATGTGATCGTCTCTTCGTGGGACATTGAATTCAACGATGAAAAAGGGCCCGAATGGGATGCACTTCTCGCTGATATTGAACTCGATCCAGATTACTACTGGCAACTTATTTCGCGGATCATCGGAAACACCGACATTGATTTGCGAACTGTGAATAATTTCTAAAAGAGACCGAAACAGATGGCGAAGAGCGACACCATGAGTCAGTTCTTTCCCAATGAACAATGTAATGTACTACCAATGGAGGATCTATGCTTCCTGAAAATATGAGTGTAAAAACTGTTACCGAAGGCCGTAACTTTCACCGGTATCTCTATCTCGGCGATGAAGAAATATCTGCGCTCGCGGTGACCGATTTTACCGTTCGCCTCGGAGCAACTCACGTTCGCACTGGGGGAATCGGGTATGTTCGGACGCCGGAACATCATCAGAAAAAAGGATATATGAAAATTCTGATGAACGACACGATCGAATGGATGGCCGCTGAAGGATTTGATATTTCTACTCTTCTCGGAATTCCTCATTTTTACCACAAGTTTGGGTTTGCGGTTTCGCTTCCGCAGATCAAATACACGCTGGATTATGAATTTATCCATCCTGTGACGGTGAATCGCGAAGGACTTACCGTTCGTCCGGTTGAAGTCGAAGATTTTGAAAATGTTCTGGCTCTCTACAACAAAAACAACGCCGATCAGACCGGTTCATTCGTTAGAACACGAGAGTTTTTCTGGGGATTTGCGCGAGGTTCTGTGCTCTATTCTCAAGCAGATCATTTCCTTATTGAAAATGCTCAAAAAGAACTTCTCGCCTACGTTGTCTATGATCGAAACGAATCAGAACTGAATATTTGCGAAATTGAAACGGTTGATAACACGCTGTTCTACGTGATAATGGATGAACTCAAACGCCTTGACGAAATACAGACTCGCGATAAAGCGGACATTCACTTTTTCATGCCCGATCATCATCCATTTGCGCGATTTATTCGCCGATATGGGTGTACTGTAGCCACAGAATATCCTCAAAATGGAATGGGAATGACCCGTATCTGCAATCTTAAACTGCTGATGGAAAAATTAGCACCAGAACTTCAAAAACGAATCCGCCTCAACCTCGGATCAACGTATTGCGGCGAGCTACAGATTGTGACAAACCTTGGATCGGTCACTCTGATTGTTGAAAATGGATCGCTGATGATTTCTGATCGCGAAAGTGCTCAAAAATTCATTGTTCCGCAACAGAACCTGTCACAATTACTTCATGGCTACCGCGAACTTGAAGATCTTCTCATTGATCCCGATGGTTCAATTACGTGCGCAAACAGGCAAATTGCGGCATTGCTCGCACCAGAAAAAGAACCATATCTCTGGTCAACGGATCTTTTTTAAAAGGAAATCGAATCCAGTTGGAAGCTTGTTCGTTCAATCATCCACACAGAGCCCCGAATTCTCCGTAGGCCCAACCAGTTCCTTCGCTTGGAACTGGCTGGGCCTTCCACGAGAACAGGAGACGAGTGCATGGTTGCCATCACTGGAGACAAATCAATCTCATTTTTAAACAGATTGATCAGTCCGCTGAAAAGTGACAATCGCGAAAAATTTTTCAAAATTGAGGAACAGTACCACAGACAATTCGTGGCGTATGCTTAGAACCTGTAAACTTTCCCCCATTCGTCAGCTCTCAATCGACTATTTTTTAGAGTGTCGGATGAAAGTTTAAATGAAATGCCGTCACAGTTCGATTTCTCTGGCGAAAATAAATTGAACAGGTTCGTGCAGATTGCCGTTCTATTGCCTCAGATTTGCTATGTGCATGATATTTAATACGATAGCGAGTATTCATGGTGGAGTTTAATCTGCGATACGTGCAGTGACCAGAACAAAATGTTCCGCAATTTCGAAACCATCTATCGCCCATTCCCCATTCGGTGAATTTCTTTTAAGGATGCGTAATGACTATAGAACTGATTGATCTTAATTATAAACCGGCAGTAGAACTCTTCGAAAGTTTTCAACAGCTCAGAATAAAACGCGTGCAAACGCCTTCCGAATCCGCAGATGTCACCATCGTTTGTATCGTCGGCGATCAATCAGCTCACTATCTTGAGAACACCCATCTTCCGGAAAATGGATTTCTCATTTTCTGTGTGTTTACGCTGACGGGATCCGTAATTCCGTACCTGGAAATGGCGGATCAGGTGATCTGGTTTGGGCCTATGCAAGAACGTATTGTTAAAGAAATTGCAGGGTTCACCTACCCGGGGAAATCGATTGAATTCCCTGTTGAACCCATTATTTCACAAGACAAAGGAAACGTATTTTGCGCCGTAGGAAATGCCTTTGACAGCGAACAACTTCCGTGGTATCGCGAAGTAATTTCCTGTGCGAAAAATTGGTTTTCCTGTTCCGAAGCGGGAACAATCACCATACTTTTTGCCATTGAGTCAACAGATTCGGAATCGTTTGAAACGTTCCGCACGGAAATTGAAATAGCTGAAAATGATCCTCGCCTGCAACTTCTCGGAACTCACGAATGCAGTACTTCGGTGATCCGCGATCTGATCGCCAATGCTTCAACCGGAGAATATTTCCGACAGGAACAAACCGTTGCCCAAATCGAAGAACAGCTTTCTGAAAAGAATATTGCCCTTCTATTTACTCCCTTCTATTCAGATGCCACCGTTGAACTGCTCCGCTCTGCCGATTTTACTTTCCCCGCCGGTTCGGGTGGAGTTCTTCGGTCAACCCTTTCATCTGATTCAAAAATTCTCACCATCGATCAGTTCGAAATCAATTTCATTCACTTGATTGAAATTGCTCGGCCCATGCTTTTGTCAGAAAGAGCGGAAAGAGTTGCTTCTATCGCAATCGATTCGTTAGAAACTCTGGATATTATTCACGGCAAACCTCTATCGAATCAATACATATTCTCGATCTGTTTTAGAAATCAAGAGAAAAAAATTGTTCGAGCCTTAGAATCAATCATCGCTCAAAATGGTTCTTTCGATTGTGGGATCGCCATTGTTGACGATGGTTCCACGGATCGTTCGTCTGAATTGATTCTCGAATATCTTTCGGATAAAAAAAACGATTTCGTCCTTGTGAAAAACAACGTGCGAAGATTTGCTTCGCGGAATTTCTACAACATCATAAACTTCCTCACCACCGGTGACAGTTCAGTCATAATCGAACTCGACGGCGATGATTTCCTTCACGGTACGGATGTTCTTACCCGTCTCGAACAGGAATATTCAAAAGGCATTTTGAAAACCTCCGGATCCTTCATCACCTATCCCGATTCAGATACTCAAGTGGCGAAAACCCTTCTTGACCGGCGCAGTCAGTGCGATTTTACTCGGCCTTGGTCACTCTCGACGTGTAATTCGTGGCTTCCCCTTCGGTCGTGCCATCGATCTGTGGCGTCACAGGTTGAACTCCCGTACTTTCTCGACAGAGTTTCCGGCACGTGGTTGGCGGAACGACACGATTCGATTACCAACTCCCGCATGATTGAAATTGCGGGAGCAGATCGGTGTTCCCATATCGATGAACCTCTGTATGTATATGACTTATCGGGAATTGACCATGACCATGGCGACAGCGAAGAGTTTGATCGATCAGCGGCGTTTATAAAACTACTCCGCGATCTCGATCACTACTATCGAGCTTATTCTCTTTAACCTACGAGGGGATTTACTCCCCTCATTTCACACAATTTTTCTTTTCAAACATTTGAATTACGGGTTACTACTCAGGTACCACGAAAACCCCTTTTGTTTTGTAAGTGATTGATATCCCATCAACTCGTTCCGAGGCTCCGGCCTTGGAATGCTTCTGACGAGGCTCTGCCTCGA
>DYSA01000203.1 GCA_020726425.1 Fibrobacter succinogenes
CGCCGTGTCCCTACCGAAATTTGGCTTTCAATACACAATTCTTGCACAGTCTCATGAGCCTTGGAATGAGATCAAAATCATGGTGAAATATCCTGAAAAATGCCCTCACTACCATTGAAACCGAAGAGTTTAAAGGTACTTTGAATTTTCCGATGTAAATTGAGTTGATTTTTGGTGTGACAGTGTACTATTTTCTGCCTGCTTTAGCGAGCGTGGTGAAATTGGTAGACACGCCAGACTTAGGATCTGGTGCTTCACGGTGTGTGGGTTCGAGTCCCACCGCTCGCATTTCTTCTCCCTTTCAAACAAATTCTCATTCTCAAAAATCGTGTGAATCAATTCGATAACAATAAGAGCCACCACGGAGGCATCTCTATGAAAGCTACCGTTACTTCTCCAGAATCCTGGAAGAAAATCATCGAAGTGGAAATCCCTGTTGAGGATATCGCTGCTCAGGTTGACAAAAAAGTTGCGAAATATTCTCGTGAAGCTTCAGTTCCTGGTTTCCGTAAAGGGAAAGTTCCTACAACTCTCATTCGTACCCGTTTTGGCGATTCAATTCGCGGCGAAGTTGTTGAAAAACTTATGAACAACGCGTACCGTGATGCGTGTATCGAAAACAAAATCAATCCAGTTTCTGATCCCGTGATCGAAAACGTTAAAGCTGAAGGCGATGCTCCTATCACCTTTACTGCTACCGTTGAAATCGATCCAGAAATCGTTGTTGCCGATTATAAAAATCTCAACGTAACTGTTGCGATTGAAACGACTGAAGACAAAGATGTTGAAGATGCTCTTGCAGCGATCGCTGACCAGTATTCGACGCTTGCTCCGGCTGAAGGCGTTGCTACTGAAGGTCAAGTTGTTACTATTGCGTATTCAGATGTCACTGTTGAAGGTGAAACACTTCCTGGATTCCTTCCAGCTCCACAGATGGTTGAAGTGGGTAAAGCTCCTGTAGCTGAACTCAACGATGCACTCAAAGGAATGGCTGTTGGTGAAACTAAAACTGTTTCTCTCACCTATCCTGCTGATTTCCGTATCGAAGAAGTTGCGGGAAAACCGGGTGAATTTACCTTTGCTGTAACGGCGATTCAGAACAAAACTCAGGCGGATCTTACCGATGAGTATGTAAAAGAAAAACTCAATTTTGAATCTCTCGAAGCGCTTAAAGCTGCGATTCGTGCTGATATCGAAAAACATAAAGAAGAAGCTGGCAAAAACAAAGCATTCGACGAAGCGATTGACAAAATCCTTGAAAAAAATGACTTTGCAGTTCCACCAGCTCGCGTAAGCCACTACATCTCTCATATTATGAAAGATGAAGCGCGCTATTATCCTAACGGAAATCAGCCTTCATATGGTGACTACCTTGCACGTTACAAAGACGTTGCAGAAAAATCACTCAAACGTTTCCGCATTCTCGATTACATCGCGAATACTGAAAAAGTGAAAGCAACTCAGGATGAAGTAGATGCGAAAATCAAAGCGATCGCCGATCAGTACAACCAGCCTTTCGAAACAGTGAAAGCTTCTTTCCGTCAGAATGGCACAACTGTTCAGATCCGTGAAGATATCAAAGAAGTCAAAGCTCTTGAATGTCTCGTAGGCATCACCGCTTGGCCTGAAAACTAATTCAAATTAGTTTGATTAAATACAAAAAGGGTGGATACTTCGGTTTCCACCCTTTTTTGCGTTCTGTCTTTTGCTTCGCTAGCGGTTACTCGTTCCAGGCCACCGGCCGGAATGCCGTATTCGACGTCTCCGGCGTCATTTGTAGTTCTGGATGTAACCGTTACAGGAGTTCGGAAACAGATATTCTCTGAGCTGGTTGAACCGGTTCACCAAGACGATTCCAAAGAGCAGTCGCCACGATCCGTGGATCGCGAAGATTCCCGCTGTTTTTTAGATCGATGAACCGCTGAACCGACGGAAACAGATCGGATGAACTCAATCTGATCTGCTCTTGCATCTCCGTATCCATCACGCCGGGATCGAATATCGCGGTTTCAAAGGGGAACGGTTCTAGGGCCTGTTCTTCGGCGATTGATCGGATAAAGTTCTCCATTCCCGCCTTTGTAAGGCAGTAGATCGCCCATCCTGCTTTTCCGTTGAGAGCTGCTCCTGAACTGATCTGAACAGCGATTTTTCGACAGGAGTGAGTTTCAAACTCCCTCAAAATGTGGGCGAGTAAAAGTACGGAACCGGTACTGTTTGTGCCGATCCCTTCGATGATCTCTTGATCGCAGAGGGTTTTCAGTGGCCCGATCGGTGAGACGGTTCCGGTGTTGTTGATTACTCGGATCTCTTCGTACTCATCCGCCGCCAGTTCAGATATAACATCGCACGCCAGTTCGATTCCTTCAGATCCCGAAGCGAGATCGCAGAATGTGGAACTATCTCTTGTTCCGGATCGCGAGAGTTCACATACAATCCAGTTCTCTTTTTCTGCCTGTTCACAGATCTGTTCGCCCAAGCCCCGAGATCCGCCGGTAATAATCAGTAGTTTCATCAGTTCTCCTTGTTTCTCATAATATAAAAAGGGCCGAACCTTGCGATTCGACCCTTTAGGCTTTTGAATTAACTGAAGATTACTCTTCAGAACCAGCTTCTTGAGCCTGATCTTCTTTAACTGCTTTCATAGAGAGGCGAACTTTTCCGCCACGTTCTACGCCAACCAGTTTAACCTGAATAACATCACCCTGTTTCACATACTCTTCAACGTTAGAAACGCGTTTGTTGTCAAGTTCAGAAATATGAAGGAGACCTTCTTTTCCTGGGAGATACTCAACGAATGCGCCGAAATCAACGATTGTTTTAACGGTTGCATTGTATACGCGACCTACTTCAGGCTCTTCCATCATCGCGTTTACTTCATTGATACAGTTCTGAGCGATATCTTTTGTCTTACCAGAAACCTGAACCGTTCCGTCTTCGGCGATATTGATCGTCGCACCGGTGCGTTCCTGAAGAGCTTTGATGTTTTTTCCACCAGGGCCAATCAGTTCGCCGATTTTCTTTTCAGGGATTTTTGTGGTAAGGATCGAAGGTGCATTGCGGTTTACTTCACTGCGTGAACCAGCAATGGTTTCATCCATTTTGTCGAGAATATGGTAGCGCGCTTCTTTTGCCTGAGCAAGTGCTTCACCCATAAGTTCAGGAGTGATACCATCGATTTTGATATCCATCTGAATCGCCGTGATACCCTGACGAGTTCCGGTTACTTTAAAGTCCATGTCTCCAAGGTGGTCTTCAGTTCCGAGGATATCCGTAAGAATTGCATATTCGCCATTCTCTTCGATAAGACCCATCGCAACGCCGGCAACCGGAGCCTTGATTGGTACGCCAGCCGCCATGAGCGAAAGCGATCCGCCACAAACAGAAGCCATTGAAGACGAACCGTTTGATTCCATGATTTCAGACACGATACGGATCGTGTAAGGGAACATTGATTCTGGTGGAAGCACTGGTGAAAGTGAACGTTCCGCAAGGTGACCGTGACCGATTTCGCGGCGACTGGTTATGCCCATGCGTTTTGCTTCGCCCACAGAGTATGGAGGGAAGTTGTAGTGAAGCATGTAGCTTGAACTTTCAGTATTCTGAAGGTTGTCTACGCGAAGTTCATCTGATTTTGTTCCGAGGGTGGTTACCACGAGAGCCTGAGTTTCACCGCGGGTGAAAATCGCTGATCCGTGAGCACGGGGAAGGTAATCGAGTTCGATGTCGATAGGACGAACGACGTTGAGTCCACGTCCGCCGATACGGGTGCGATCTTTGAGGATCGTCTGACGCATATCGTTGTATTCGAGATCGCCGAATGCTGCTTTGATATCGCCAGCCTGTTCAGGGAACTGTTCAGCGAGAGCTTCAATAGTTTCTGATTTGAGTTCGCCGACTTTACCGTAACGCTCTTCTTTAATTCCGAGGAACGAGTATTCGTGAAGGCGATCGCCGACGTATGCTTTTACAGCCGCGTCGATTTCAGGATTGCGGCCTTCTGGAGCAACAAATACCATTTTTTCAACGTTAACTTTTGAAGCGATCTCAATCTGAGCCGCAACGAGAAGTTTGATCTGAGTATGCGCATACATAATTGATGCGATAAGTTCAGACTCTTCAACTTCGAAACATCCGCCTTCAACCATCATGATTGAGTCGGCAGATCCCGCAACGATCATGTCGATAGGAGAGTTTTTGGTCTCTTCGATTGTTGGGAATACTTTGAAAGCTCCGTCAACTTTTGCTACGCGAACTGCCGCAACAGGAGTGGTAAACGGAAGTTTTGAAAGCATAAGAGACATTGAAGCTGCAGTTACAGCGGCAACGTCTGATGCATATTCCTGGTCAGCAGAGATAACGGTACATACAACCTGAACTTCCGCTTTGTATCCTTCAGGGAACAGTGGGCGGATTGGACGGTCTACGATACGAGCTGAAAGGATCTCATGTGAAGACGGTTTTGCTTCGCGTTTGAAAAATCCACCAGGGATTTTACCTGCTGCATAAGCTTTTTCGATAAATTCAACGGTGAGCGGGAAGAAATCCTGTCCCTCTTTGGTTGCTCCGCCACAGGCAGTTACAAGAACCATAGTGTCACCAATACGAACGGTAGCTGATCCACCGGCCTGTTTTGCAATACGACCTGTTTCGATCGTAACTTCTACGCCATCAACGGTCGTAGTAATGTTGTGAATAGCCATTCACACTCCTCTGTTTAAATATTGCTTAAAAGCGTCCAGATAAATTACATTCCGCGAGTATGCGTGCGATGTGTGAATCGTGTTTCCGTAAAACCACAGGCACTCTTCACAAAAGTTCATTGTACCGTCTCGAAAGCACCGCTTCCCCCCATGAAAGCAGCTCCTTTATCCCTGTAATTGCCTCCTTTATCCCTGTAATTGCCTCCTTTATCCCTGTAATTGCCTCCTTTATCCCT